>NZ_JAJCHF010000049.1:0-1311 GCF_020554365.1 Streptococcus sp. 210928-DFI.4.42 | reverse complement strand
AAAATGTTACTTAGTTTCTTTTTAAACGAGCAATGAGTAACTTAATAAGATAAGCTAGAACTACAAGTGCTACTACGCGTGATAATAGATAGAAAATAGAATAAACAAAATAGATTTGCATATCTGACACCTCCTAAATAAAAGAGATTAACCATCTTGTCCTCAATATTATTGTACTCCCGTTTGAAAGCGACGTCAAGCGTTATGATAAATAGTATCAACATCTAGAATGAAGTTAAAACCTACAAAAAGCAAAATAAAACAATCTGTTTCATTTTGAAATCCTTTAACGATTGTAAAATATATCCTATTTTAGAAGAGGTACGTAAGAAGTTATCAATTTAGATAATGTCAAAGCAAGAGAGAAATATAATTAGTAAACATAAAGACAATATTTTTTACATTTTTTATTATACTTTTATTAGTATAATTGGTAAAATCTTAATTAATAAAAATTATGGTCTATCTACTATCCCAATTACCTTACAACACAGGTTGATTGAATAGGATTAGATAACCGAAGTAATGTTGAAACGAATGGAGGGGGCTAATATTAAGAATTTAATAAGTGATCAAATGTCTAATAGACAAATCATCAAAGACTTTATTAGTAGTTTTATTAGTTCTTTAAGTGGAAAAGCTTTTAATTTTGCTTTAGGATTAATGTTACTGGACCAAACAAAATCGGCAATGAGTTTTGGAATCAATATGATCATCTATCCTTTAGTTAGTTTGATTTTCTTGGTTCCAATCGGTAATTTAGTAGACCGATACCGTCATAAAAAGATCTTAATTTATAATTTTATTTTTAGACTTATTATCTTTCTTCTGTTTTATGCATTTTATTTTTTAACGAATTCATCTACTATCTTATATTTAGTAATTCCGTTTGTCATACTTCACTCTGTCACAGTTAACATCAATGATACTTGTTATTCAGCCTCTATCCACGAGTTAGTAAATGATACAAAAATTCAACGATTAAGCTCTGTTACACAAACCGCCATTGCTATCGCAACCATGCTTTCCCCAGCTATTGGAGTCATTCTTTATAATTGGTTAGGCTTCTCAGGCTTTATTCTTATAGAAATCATTGCAAATATCCTTTCTTTAGGTGTCTTACTTACCATGAAATTCTTCTATGAACACGAAGAGCAAGAAGCTAAGATTAAACAGAATGAAAAGCATCAACACGGGGTCAAAGAAATTATCCAATTCTTAAAAGAAAATCAGATTGTCAAATATATTATTCTTGTTAGTGTTGTACTGAATTTTTTCTATACTTCCATTAGCATTGGAGTGCCATTTGTA
>NZ_JAJCHF010000048.1:0-1689 GCF_020554365.1 Streptococcus sp. 210928-DFI.4.42 | reverse complement strand
TTGTTACTTCAATAATCCTGTATTCTGGGACAGCCGTAGACTTACTTATTATCCTAATGTTATTTTTTGCCAAAAGAAAAAGCAGAAAGGACATCATTAACATCTATTTAGGACAATTTCTAGGCTCTGTTAGTCTAATATTCCTAAGTTTGCTTTTTGCATTTGTCTTGAATTATATTCCTAGTAAAGAGATTTTAGGTTTACTCGGTTTGATTCCAATTTTCCTAGGCCTCAAAGTTTTGCTTTTAGGAGATTCTGATGGAGAAGCTATTGCAAAAGATGGTTTGCGAAAAGACAATAAAAACCTGATTTTTCTAGTCGCTATGATTACTTTTGCAAGTTGTGGCGCTGACAATATTGGTGTCTTTGTCCCATATTTTACCACCTTAAATTTAGCGAATTTGATAGTGACTTTACTTACTTTTCTAGTCATGATTTATCTCTTGGTTTTTTCTGCCCAAAAATTAGCACAAGTCCCTTCTGTTGGAGAAACTTTGGAAAAATATAGCAGATGGTTTATTGCCGTTGTCTATTTAGGATTGGGGATGTATATCCTGATTGAAAACAACAGCTTTGACATGCTATGGGCTGTGTTAGGCTAGGAGAAAAAATTATGAAAAAAGATAGTATCTGTCAAGTGGATGTTATAAATCAACAAAATGTTACAACCGCAACGAACTACCTTGAAAAGGAAAAAGTCCAAAAATCACTTCGCATTTTATCAAAATTTACCGATAATAAACAGATAAATATCATCTTTTATCTCCTTGCCGTCGAAGAACTCTGTGTCTGCGATATAGCCTGTTTACTAAATCTCAGTATGGCATCTGCCTCTCACCATCTTCGTAAACTAGCCAATCAAAACATCTTGGATACTAGAAGAGAGGGGAAAATTATATATTATTTTATAAAAGATGAGGAAATCAGAGATTTTTTTAATCAACTAGGATAACAACTATTTTTACTACTTTTCCATGATTATATATAGGACTTATCTATGAAATTTTTTGATGAAAATTACTCACAAGAAAGACCTGCTCGTAGCAAATGTTTAAGAAAAAAGTATAATTTAAAGCAAAGCGACCTAGGTAATGCAGGTCAAGTTAGCCAAGTTGAAAAGGGAGGAATTTGAAAGGATTTGTATCTTTTATTTTTTGTTTCATTTATGTCCTATGCTACTGGAATAGTTAGTAGTCATTTCATGAATCATACGGCACAGCTCTTTTATGGACTGATCGTTATTGTTTCAACGGTAGCAAACTGGTTTTTACATAAAGTAATTGATAAACCCAATATAGATCAGAAAGAATTACTTGAAGCTAACGCACAATATAGAAAGTTATTGATACCTGACCTAATAATTAAAGGAGTGGGATTGATTCTATCCTTAATTCTCTATCCTCCGATTATGATGTATAGTGTTTTGATTGCGGCATTTTACATCATAACTTTAAAAACACTATCTGAAAAAAGAGTGAATAACTAAAAAATGGTGACCAAAGTTAGGTGTATTATTTTAATGCTTACAGACCTAAACTATTCCCCTATTAAAACAATATTGATTCAAATTTTATGAAATGAATAAGTAGATTTCGTTCAGAAAATCCTTGATATTACGCTGTTTTTAGTCCAACTGAAATCCATACTTTCCAAACCAGGTCTTAAGAAAGCTCGTAAAGCATCACAATT
>NZ_JAJCHF010000047.1:0-1700 GCF_020554365.1 Streptococcus sp. 210928-DFI.4.42 | reverse complement strand
AGGATAATAAGTAAGTCTACGGCTGTCCCAGAATACAGGATTATTGAAGTAACAACATTTTGAACCATAAAGCACCTCATTCAAATATATTTTTGAATGTATTTTAACATTAAACTTTGTAGATGTCAACTTCAGCTCCATCAAAATATAGATAAGAAGGTAGTGTCCCAAACATTAAAAAGCCCTGCCATCGAAATGATAGCAAGGCTTAACTTCAATATCCAGATGATATATTTATCTAAAAAAGGTAGAGTAAGAGGTAGAGTTTTTATTGATTTGTAGTGCGATATAATGAGTTTCCAAAAATCAAAAATCGCTTAAAATCAATATTTTGACATCTATTGACGTGTACTGAAACCCTTACTTAACCTCTGTAAGGATATAATTACGGTACCAGTATATCATAAATAATAACAAAATCTTGACTTTCCGAAAAATAAATATTTTCCTGAAAGTTTTAAATTTGAAACGATGAATAAGCAAAAACAACCGGAAAAGAAAACAGCTCCCGACTGGCTTCTTCTCTGGTTGTCTTTTCATACTAACGATTTTTCCGACTTAATTGATAAGAGTACATCACAGGGATTAACACAATGGCGAGGATGACCAGCACCAGTACATAAGAAAGCGCGAATTGAAGGCCTGCTTCCAGTAGGAGGATTAAGCCTCCGAGAACCCACAACTTCCCTGCCAAGCGATGGGTTTTGTGCCAGTTATCCTCACTCTGTAAGGTCCAAGGCAGACGGATTCCAACCGTGTGATTCACTTTTAGCTTAGGCATGTAATTGCCCATGATTACAAAGATGAGACCCAGCAGAACCGAAACAAAAACTGATGGATTGGTAGTAGATCCTAGCGCCTTGCTATAGATGAGATAGGAGGTACTTAAGGAAACGATTGGGGTCAACCAGTAAATCGCTCTGATCATTTTTTCATTCATAGCGCTATTCTTAGAATCGCGACCGATCATAAAGATCATAAACAGATGCACCATGAGATCGAAAATAGGAAGACCAAACACAACCAGGGGTTTCGATTGGAAGTTATTGGCCTGGCCAGCAAAATTGAAGTGAATCGGGATTTGGTTAGGTAATTGCGACCAAATCATCAGCCCCCAAAGCATGGGGAAAAGTATCACCATAGAAGTTAATAGCAATAGTTTTTTATTCGTTTTCATCAGTAGAGTCTCCTTTCAAATCAACGAGCCAGACCATTAAATCCTCCAAGACTGAAGTATTGAGTTCATAGTAGATAAAATTCTTCTCTTTTTCCTCTCGAATTAAATCTGCCTGCTTGAGAAGGCTTAAATGATGGGAAATGGTCGCCCCTGCCACATCAAAGTGACCAGCGATATCGCCAGCAGATAATTTTCCTTCTTTTAGCAACTCCAAGATACTTCGTCTTATCGGATTTGATAAAGCTTTAAATGTTTGCGCAAAGTTCATTCTCTATCTCCTCTAATCTATTTAGATATCTTTCTAAATAGATTGTAAACCTTTCATATGATTTTGTCAACTCTATTTAGAAAAAAATCTAAATAGTTTCTGTTGTAAAAAAATTATCAGACCTAAGACCGATTCTTATAAGCAGCGTCTTTTCTTAAGTTTTCTTTAAGAAATGAGCCTTATAATAAAACCATCAAATGAAGACCTCCTAACTTTGTTTGATAGAAAATCCTAAACTTTTTCATAATAATCTCC
>NZ_JAJCHF010000046.1:0-2267 GCF_020554365.1 Streptococcus sp. 210928-DFI.4.42 | reverse complement strand
ATCTATATTCTAACAAGTTAAACTCACGTTGTCAATATCTTTTGACTCTTTGGATAAGTCCTCGAGCTATTAGTATTAGTCCGCTCCATTGCTCACACAACTTCCACTCCTAACCTATCTACCTGATCTTCTCTCAGGGCTCTTACTGATATAAAATCATGGGAAATCTCATCTTGAGGTGGGTTTCACACTTAGATGCTTTCAGCGTTTATCCCTTCCCTACATAGCTACCCAGCGATGCCTCTGGCGAGACAACTGGTACACCAGCGGTAAGTCCACTCTGGTCCTCTCGTACTAGGAGCAGATCCTCTCAAATTTCCTACGCCCGCGACGGATAGGGACCGAACTGTCTCACGACGTTCTGAACCCAGCTCGCGTGCCGCTTTAATGGGCGAACAGCCCAACCCTTGGGACCGACTACAGCCCCAGGATGCGACGAGCCGACATCGAGGTGCCAAACCTCCCCGTCGATGTGAACTCTTGGGGGAGATAAGCCTGTTATCCCCAGGGTAGCTTTTATCCGTTGAGCGATGGCCCTTCCATACGGAACCACCGGATCACTAAGCCCGACTTTCGTCCCTGCTCGAGTTGTAGCTCTCGCAGTCAAGCTCCCTTATACCTTTACACTCTGCGAATGATTTCCAACCATTCTGAGGGAACCTTTGGGCGCCTCCGTTACCTTTTAGGAGGCGACCGCCCCAGTCAAACTGCCCGTCAGACACTGTCTCCGTAGATGATGAACCTACCGGGTTAGAGTGGCCATAACACAAGGGTAGTATCCCAACAACGCCTCCATCGAAACTGGCGTCCCGATCTCTATGGCTCCTACCTATCCTGTACATGTGGCACAGACACTCAATATCAAACTGCAGTAAAGCTCCATGGGGTCTTTCCGTCCTGTCGCGGGTAACCTGCATCTTCACAGGTACTAAAATTTCACCGAGTCTCTCGTTGAGACAGTGCCCAAATCATTACGCCTTTCGTGCGGGTCGGAACTTACCCGACAAGGAATTTCGCTACCTTAGGACCGTTATAGTTACGGCCGCCGTTTACTGGGGCTTCAATTCATACCTTCGCGTTACCGCTAAGCACTCCTCTTAACCTTCCAGCACCGGGCAGGCGTCACCCCCTATACATCATCTTACGATTTAGCAGAGAGCTGTGTTTTTGATAAACAGTTGCTTGGGCCTATTCACTGCGGCTGACTGAAAGCCAGCACCCCTTCTCCCGAAGTTACGGGGTCATTTTGCCGAGTTCCTTAACGAGAGTTCTCTCGCTCACCTGAGGCTACTCGCCTCGACTACCTGTGTCGGTTTGCGGTACGGGTAGAGTATGATTAACGCTAGAAGCTTTTCTTGGCAGTGTGACGTCACTAACTTCGCTACTAAACTTCGCTCCCCATCACAGCTCAATGTTATAGAATTAAGCATTTAACTCAATTCACACCTCACTGCTTAGACGTGCACTTCCAGTCGCACGCTTTAGTTAGCCTACTGCGTCCCTCCTTCACTACATACTCTAGTACAGGAATATCAACCTGTTGTCCATCGGATACACCTTTCGGTCTCTCCTTAGGTCCCGACTAACCCAGGGCGGACGAGCCTTCCCCTGGAAACCTTAGTCTTACGGTGGACAGGATTCTCACCTGTCTTTCGCTACTCATACCGGCATTCTCACTTCTATGCGTTCCAGCGCTCCTCACGGTACACCTTCTCCACACATAGAACGCTCTCCTACCATACCTATAAAGGTATCCACAGCTTCGGTAAATTGTTTTAGCCCCGGTACATTTTCGGCGCAGGGTCACTCGACTAGTGAGCTATTACGCACTCTTTGAATGAATAGCTGCTTCTAAGCTAACATCCTAGTTGTCTGTGCAACCCCACATCCTTTTCCACTTAACAATTATTTTGGGACCTTAGCTGGTGGTCTGGGCTGTTTCCCTTTCGACTACGGATCTTAGCACTCGCAGTCTGACTGCCGACCATAATTCTTTGGCATTCGGAGTTTATCTGAGATTGGTAATCCGGGATGGACCCCTCACCCAAACAGTGCTCTACCTCCAAGAATCTTAATGTCGACGCTAGCCCTAAAGCTATTTCGGAGAGAACCAGCTATCTCCAAGTTCGTTTGGAATTTCTCCGCTACCCACAAGTCATCCAAGCACTTTTCAACGTGCCCTGGTTCGGTCCTCCAGTGAGTTTTACCTCACCTTCAACCTGCTCATGGGTAGGTCACATGGTTTCGGGTCTACGACATAATACTAA
>NZ_JAJCHF010000045.1:0-2642 GCF_020554365.1 Streptococcus sp. 210928-DFI.4.42 | reverse complement strand
ATTTTGTACCCCATTATTGACTATTTTGTACCCCATTATTGACTATTTTGTACCCTATTAATGACTATTTTGTACCCCATTATTGACTATAAAATTAAAAATTGATAGAATATAGCATAATAGGAAATATAGTAAAAGGTAAACAAGATGGTATCAAATAGAAAATCCAGTAAAATCTATGAAGAACTAGCTTCTCGTCAAAATTATTTAGTTGTCCAGGCGAATGACTTGGCCAAAGCATTTGGTAATTTAAAAGCTTTTGAACACAAGGTTTTAGACTACTGTTTTTCATCTGTAACGAAAGATAGTAGAGTTGGTGATGTCTTTACGGTTCATAGCCTTGACATTATGAAGCACTTTGGCTTAACTAAAAACGGTCAGAATTATAGACGGATTGCAGAAGCTTTTTCGAGACTTAACGAGAATACAGCCCTATATATCCCTGAAACATTGCCTGACGGTAGACGTTCAATAATCATGACTCAACTTTTCAGCAGAATAAGATTTATTGAGGATGGCCTTGTAGAGTTTAAATTCTCTGAAGATGCTGGACCTTTAGTTTTTGAGTTGAAAAGAAACTACTACTCTTTCCATTTGGATGAGTTAGGAAATGTGAAATCAAAGTATTCTTTGATCTTGATGAAACTTTGGGAAGCATATCGCTTAGGAAATCGAGAATATACAACCATTAAGGGAAGTTTAGAGGAATGGCAAGATTGGTTCTTGGGTGAAGAAAAGTCATGGCCTGCAGGTTTGTTTAAGAGGAATGCTCTCATGGTGGCATGTGAAGAACTAGAAATGAAATTCAACGCTGATATAGATTTAACAACTGTAAAAAAAGGACGAAAAGTTATCGGGTATGAGATGGTAATTAGGGATAGACGGATGCCAACCACTGCAGAGGTAATCATAGAGGCAGAGAAAGCATCACATCAGACAGATATCTATGATTTTTTGTAATTTGAACATGTATTAATAATTAGGACTTGCATATGCAAGTCCTTTTCTAGGAGGAGAAAAGAATATCCCCTAATTTATCTAACGATCTAAATCAAAATCTTGCCACAAACCTCCTTCAATTTCAGCTTCTTGACGTTCATAGATTTTATCTGAGATCTCATTTTTTTCCTCTTCAGATAAATATCTTTCAAACTCTGATTTAAAACGTTTATAAGTATCAGCTTCTTTCTTAGCTTCAAAATACTTATCCCAAGCATTTCGATTCTCTTTTTCCAATTTAGTTTTCTCTTTTTGGAATTCTGCTTTCAGTTCTTTGATCACATTCTTTAAAGATGAAATTGTAGAATGTAACTTTTTAATGAACCCTATTTGAAGAATAGACTCTTTAAAATCGTTCAACAAATTCGACAATGGGCTATAGTTCGCCTTCATGGCTATTCTATCAAACTCATCTTCAGGAACAATCACAACACGTTCACGGTTATTAAATAGCCCTCGCTCTTTGATTTCAAATTGACTTTTATCTACTTCAGTTTCACTGATCATTTTAAGACGTAACATAGCATTGATAGTTTGATCTTCTAATTTTGCTTTATCCAACTCTTCGGACATGTTTGCGACCTCATTCTTCAAGTGCTGCAGCTCCCTCTCTTCTTGCTGCTTCTGTAATTCAATTTGTCGCATAGTTTCTTTATATTCTCGCATATCCTTAATATCGTTCGTTTGACCTAACTTGCGTTCGATATTAACGTTTTTCATAAAGTATTGAATCCTATCAATTTCATGATCACGAAATTGTTTCAGTTGGCCACGTCCTTTTTCTTTAAATCCTTCCTGGAGAAGAGCTTTTGAAAAAGATGGTTGTTTCGAAAGACCATTTTTATACCCATCAGCAATAGGAACAACATTGAAATGAGCATGAGGAGCTCCATCTTCGTCTAAATGGACAACTGCATTATAGATGACTAAATGATCGTGCCGTTCATTAAAATCTCTTACGTAGCTTGCTAGGGCCTCTCCTACCTCTCTTTTTTTATTGAAATCCATCTTTTCCCAGTCGGATTTATTACCTACTGAGACTACAAATTCACGTTGCAGATCCAATGTCTTTGATTTTTTAACGTGTTTGTAGTAGTCTTCAATTTTTCTATCCTTCCTCCGTTGTTTTGAATTATAAGTATTTAAAGCATCGTCAAATTCATCGTGATAGACTTCTCTTATGTCACGTTTAATAATCGTTATATTTTCGTGGGACAATGCACGATTTATATGCCTGTGTTCATTACTCTTAAATTCTTCTTCGCTCAGATCTCTGTTATTATGACGTATATTTGTCATGCCAGTTTTTGTTTTAAAAGAAATGGTCATTTGATTCATTAGTTTATTTCCTCTCTTACTATTGTGATAGTAGTATGCCATAAATCGTAAAAGATAATAAAAATTTTTGAAAATTTCCGTTAAAAACGTGATTAACAAATTTATTTGAGCATTTGTTTTTAAAAAAGATGGTCTTATATAGTGACCATCTTTTTAGAATTTATAGAACACTATACAAGTCCATCTTTTCAAAATTCATGGAATACTATACAAGTCCATCTTTTCAGAATTCATGGATTACTATATAAGACCATCTTTTCAGAATTCATGGATTACTATATAAGACCATCTTTTCAGAATTCATG
>NZ_JAJCHF010000044.1:0-3399 GCF_020554365.1 Streptococcus sp. 210928-DFI.4.42 | reverse complement strand
ATTGATTAATCGATGATTTTGCATTTAGATTTTGTCATTAGTTTGCTTAAATAAAGTACATAATTGACATGATTAGCTCAAAAAATTTTTTTGTTACTAAAGTAATCGCTTCACTTATCTTAAAATAGTTTTTCTCCATTCAAACTAATGCAAAATAATATTCGTTTTTCAATTTCTCAAAGTGTTATCGCTTGCATTTTTACTTAAAAGGGATACAATGATGGTGAAAAAACAAATCCTTTAAAGTATGCGAGGTGCTGTATGATGATAAGCAAGTATATCAAGTATCTTCCTTGGATGATCCTAGGAACCCTCTCCTCCTATCTATTAGCAACTGATTATGCCCGTAATTCATTTGACTTGTTCTATCTGACCTTGAACTTTACGATTGTGTACATCGCTTTAATCGTCTTCTACGAAAAAGTTCTAAGAGACAAATGCAAAGAACTCTTCATACGAATCATGAGCAATCCTAAAAAAGATAAGCAAGGATAAAAGTTAAAGAGGCTGGGACAAAAGTCCTAGCCTCTCAATTGTTTTTGGATTATCGAGCAAGACGCAGTGGTTGAGTGGGCTCTACTACGCTGATTTCATCAGCTTTTACAGCCCTACTCAACTGTGCGGAGGTGGGACGGCGAAATCGAATTCTAACGAATTACCGATTTCTGTCCCACTCTCTTTTTATAGATTTTCTATTTTTTCTTTGAAACATTGCAAAATCGGTCCCGAGAATGATTTCCTTGCTGATCTAGCTTTTTCAAGGGAGTTTAACCCTTAAATATGGTAAAATAGTAACGAAATATACTAGTAGATATCAAATAAAAAAGAGGTTAAGAATGACAATTGGGATTGATAAGATTGGTTTTGCGACGAGCCCTTATGTCTTGCGTTTAGAAGATTTGGCTACTGCTCGTGATACTGATCCCGAAAAACTGAGCAAGGGTCTTCTCTTAAAAGAACAAAGTGTTGCACCGATCACAGAAGACATCGTCACATTGGCTGCTACTGCAGCAGATGATATTTTAACAGACGAAGATAAAGAAGCAATCGACATGGTGATTCTTGCGACAGAATCTGGAATTGACCAGAGTAAGGCTGCTGCTGTGTTTGTCCATGGCTTACTAGACATCCAGCCTTTCGCCCGCTCTTTTGAGATGAAAGAAGCCTGCTATGCTGCAACTGCTGCCTTGGATTATGCTAAACTCCATGTTGAAAAATTCCCACAGAGTAAGGTTTTGGTCATTGCCAGTGACATTGCTAAATATGGAATTGGAACTCCTGGTGAACCAACACAAGGTGCCGGAGCAGTTGCTATGCTGATCAGTCAAAATCCTCGTATTCTATCTTTTAACGATGACAATGTTGCCCAAACACGCGATGTCATGGATTTTTGGCGTCCAAATTACGCGACAACTCCCTTTGTGAATGGGATTTATTCAACGCAACAATATCTAGATTCTCTGAAAACAACCTGGGCGGAATACCAGAAACGGACTGGCCTTGCCTTGACAGACTTTGCGGCCGTCTGCTTCCACTTGCCTTATCCGAAATTAGCTCTCAAGGGCTTGAAAAAAATCCTGGATAAGTCAGTGTCAGAAGAGAAAAAAGATCAATTACAATACAACTTTGATCAATCGATTCTATACAGCCAACGCGTGGGAAATATCTACACTGGATCTCTTTTCCTAGGCTTGCTGTCACTACTGGAAAATGACCCCCAACTCAAAGCTGGGGACCGAATCGCCCTCTTTAGCTATGGAAGTGGAGCGGTTTCTGAGATCTTTAGTGCTAACCTTGTTCCTGGTTTTGAGCAACTCTTAGATCACAAACGCATGGAAAAACTGGACCAACGTACGGTTCTTAGTGTTGCTGACTACGAACGACTCTTTTATGAGGAAGTAGATCTAGATCCTAGTGGCAATCAAGTGTTTGAGCCTGCTACGCATCAAACTTTTGCTTTGACAGAGATCAAGGAACACCAACGCACTTACCAGAAAGTAGAAAAATAATGGCACGATTACCAGGTTTTGCAAAACTTTCTCCCACAGAACGCATAGAGGCCTTACTGAAGGAAGGCCTCTTAACTTGGGATGAAGCACAGATCTTAAAAGAACAAAAGGGACTTCCCCTTTCTATTGCAGATCAATTGACAGAAAATGTCTTGTCGACTTTTGACTTGCCTTTTAGCCTCGCTCCTTATTTCCTGATCAATGGTCGTGACTATGTCCTTCCCATGGTCACAGAAGAGCCTTCCGTGGTTGCGGCTGCCAGCTTTGCAGCCAAGCTCATTCAACGTTCAGGCGGTTTCACCACCCAGGTGCACCAGCGGCAAATGATCGGTGAGATCGCTCTGACGGATGTTGAAGACATGGAAGTTGCCAGCAAGCGTATCCTAGAAGACAAGAAAACCCTTCTTCAGCTCGCTAATGAAGCCTATCCTTCGATCGTCAAGCGTGGAGGTGGAGCAAGGGATCTTTGGGTCGAAAACAAGGGGGACTTTCTTATTGTCTACTTGGCTGTCGATCCCAAAGAAGCCATGGGGGCCAATATGCTCAATACCATGTTAGAAGCTCTGACCGATCGTATCCAGGAACTCTCTGGTGGTCAGGCCTTGATGGCAATTTTATCCAACTTGGCTACTCGCTCTTTAGTGAGTGCACGGTGTGCCATCGGTTTTAAAGCACTGAGTCGAAATCCTGAGGAAGCCATTGAGATTGCCCACCGGATGGAGCTAGCTAGCCAACTGGCTCAAGTGGATCCTTACCGTGCAGCTACTCATAACAAGGGAATTTTTAACGGGATTGATGCCCTGGTCCTTGCGACAGGTAATGACTGGCGGGCCATCGAAGCAGGAGCCCATGCCTATGCTGCACAAAGTGGTTCATACAAGGGCTTGAGTCACTGGACAAGTCAGCCGGAAGAGAAAAAACTCTATGGAGAGATCACCCTACCAATGCCGGTTGCGACAAAAGGAGGCTCGATTGGCCTCAACCCAATGGTTCAAGTCAGCCACCGTTTGCTAGGAGAGCCTTCTGCTATTGAATTAGCAGGTATCATCGCTTCGCTCGGTTTGGCGCAGAATTTCGCAGCACTCAAAGCCCTTGTCACCACAGGGATTCAAGCAGGGCATATGAAACTCCAAGCACGCTCCCTAGCCCTTCTAGCAGGGGCTAAGGAAGAGGAAGTTCCCCGATTGGTCAGCCAACTCCTTGAAAACAAACCCTTTAATATAGAAAAAGCACAAACACTCTTACAAGAATTGAGAAAATAAAAGAACTAAGACAAGGTTTTCGTTTTCAGATTGAAGACAAAGTCATTTTTGAAACTTTCCTTAGGTGAGTACTGACGTCAGCGAACTTCGAAGAAGTTCCATGACTTAGTTTTGAACCTAAAGTTTCA
>NZ_JAJCHF010000043.1:0-3819 GCF_020554365.1 Streptococcus sp. 210928-DFI.4.42 | reverse complement strand
AGATGAACTTTTCAAAAAAACAACTTTCCGAAAAATTGATCTTTTTCGGAAAGTTTGATTAAGGGTTTCTCGTAAGTCCTTGGGGCTCTAGGAGTCTAGATGATTAGTTGTTCACGAAAAAAACTGAAAAGCTCTCAGAATTATCATGTCAGCATCAAAAATGCAGAGTTTTTGTATAAAAATCCGAAAATCGAAGTCGATTATACAAAAATGACAACGGATATTACTCTTATAGAGAAACATCCATTGTCATTTTTTTGTAGCTTATTAAGAATTATAACCAAACATCCAAAAAAATAATAATGTAAAATCGGATCATCATTCGTAAACTCCTTTAGTAAAGAGTGCGTTTCCAAAAGTGTAGTTAGTCCAGAAATGAATTCTCACTCCCAAAACTTCCACCATCTCTTCGTTTTCTGTTCAATCAGCAACTGATTATCTTTTTGAGTTGCCAAAATAATCGTATGCAGTTGCTCAATTTGCTTCTTGTAGTCGTCTATTTGAGTTTTAAGGTCTGATATACGCTCATCTTTCTCTTGTAATACATTTGTATTATCTACGTAATCGCTTGTATTATCCTCTTGGAAGAGTATCTTTCTAGCATATGAACTGATCGAGTCTCCAAATTCTGTAGCTCTTTCCTTTAATTCTTCTTTTTCTCCAACGCTCATCCTGATGTTTAGGACAGTCATTTTTTCAGTCAAAACTTTCACCCCGTTAGCTAATATAATACACATTATAACACACAGTATTATTAAATAATACAAGAAAAACTGAGTTTTTGACTAAATTTCTTTGCGAAAAATTAGTATTTTTTGGAAATGTTGTGAACACTTCTTGGATAGAACACTCCTAACTCTTTATCTTGATGAGGGTATATCATTTGATAGTCTAGATAAAAAGTCAAATTATTGCGAGGGTCATTCTGGTATCGTTTAAGCTCAGATTTATATTCATATTTTGCATTCCTTAAGTAAAATGCAAGTGATTTATAGTATGGATAAGAATAATTAAATTTTTCTAGATATTCCCAAATCTTTCTGACATTTATATTTTTAGCTCGAATAAATGCATCAAGAATTTCAGAAACGCCCCCGCTATACCCAGGTCTTACCATAGCATCGATTAGTGTTCTCTCAACATTTGTTGTTTTAATAGGCTTTGAAAACCCAACAACTTCCTTAGTTATAACTCCTGTATTGTGAGTACTTTTCGAATTTAGAACATGCACTTTATAAGATGTTCCGTCATATTCAAAAGAGTAGATCATATTTGTTCGTCTCATACTTTTGGAGAAGGCATAATCGATACGTCCTTGAGTTATAGCCAGTCTATCACCTAAAGTAGAGCGTTTTTGGGATTGTTCTTTGTTAATATATATGTCTTTAGGGCTATTAATAGTTAGATCATGAACGTACATAGCACTATAATGAGATAGAAATGAACGAGATAATAACGATAAAGCAATTTCGTAAGGAGAAACGTATATATCTGAGGTTATATAGCGAATAACATAATCCCCTTTGTATTCGTTCATAATTTTAACTGGTTTAAAAAGTTTTAGTTTATCAATAATAATATCAGTAAACTTATTAAGGGTAGCTCTAGACTTAAGTTTTCCTTCTTCTTTTAATTTCTGAATAATTTGAATGATAGAGGTCCTATTTAAAATATTTCCAAATTCTTTTTTAGATTTTTGAACAATTTCGTCAGAATATTTTATTAAACCATAAGTATCTTTTTTGATTTGATGTTTGATTAATATTTTCTCAATTTCATTGTCTGTAAGGACCATTACTATTATCCCTCCAATATACTAGTTAAGATTTCACCGCTAAGGTATGGTATATATACCATACCTTAAGTATGTTTTAATTTATTTTATTTAAAAGCTATGGTATATATACCATAGCTTTAGTATAGCAGTTTAAAAAATAAAAAACAAGAAATTAAGATAGATCGCAAGTTATACATGGTATAATAAACTAACAACACTAGTAATATGATAGAGGTACTTATGAAACCAGATGATATTAGAAACACCATTTTAAAAGCAATTTTTTCAGATAGTGATCTGAAGGAAAATCTAGTTCTAAAAGGTGGTACTGCTTTAAAGCTACACAATATAACTGATCGCTCATCTCAGGATTTAGACTTTTCAATTGAAGAATCTATAAGATATGATAAAGATGTTGAAGGAAAAAAACTACAAGGTTTAATTTCAGATGCTTTTAAGCAAATTGGTTTTTTAGTTGTTGGATTTGAATTCATTGAAAAACCTAAAAAAAGAAAACGAGACTTGCCTCCGTTTTGGGGAGGATATAAGATTTCTTTTGCGATAGTCGATACAGAAAAATATCAAGAAAAAATAGATTTACAGGACCCTAATAAAATGAAGGAGCTAAGTAAATATGGAGAAGCTTTAGAAAATAATAGTAAAAAGATAGAAATAGATTTGAGCTATGATGAATATGTTGCAGATAAAGATAGTTATGATTTAGAAGGGACAACTATTTATCTCTATAGTCCACTAATGATTGTCTATGAGAAAATAAGAGCATCCTGTCAGCAGCTTGACGATTACAAGTTGGTTGGTGATAAAACACGTGCTCGAGATCTATATGATATCTATAAAACTTTAACAAATAAAGGACAAATTGATTTACGTGAAGCTGTTCTTAATCAAGACAATTTCTATATACTAGAAAATATTTTTCAAGCAAAAGATGTGCCACTTGAACTTATGTTAAAATTAGATAGCAAAAAGACAGAATTAGCTGAAGATTACAAAGCAAAAGTTGTCCCTCAAATACCTGCTAAAGAAATTGAAAAGTTTGAGTTTCTCTTTTCCTACAACGACCAATTATTCAAAGATTTGTTTAAAAAATATCAAGATTATAAACGAAAATAATCAAATTTTAATTCTAAAAAAGGCCAAAATAATAAAAAGTCTCATTATAAAATTGAGACTTTTTTGCTAGCATTTACTTTCAACTATATATCTTAAAAAAGAGGTAATTTTAGAACAATATTTTCTCCTATATCAATTCAAAAAGAATTTAAAAGTTTGAATATAAAACTGGAACTTTTTTACACACTTTTTCATCAATTACCCTACAAAAAAGACAGCAGGAATCAAGTTAAAAAATTCTATTTTGTCCTATATTTTTAGGAAAACACTAGTTCCTCTTTCGATACCTTCTTTGATAGTTCCTGCAGCTTGTTCCAATTTTCTTCTGTCGTCATAATACAGGCTCTTTTTTATCTGATTTTGTTGCTTGCTGCCATCAGGGAGTATTAAATAAAAATCAAACACTTATTTAACCTCATATAAGGACGTATTTGCCTCTTAGAGAGTCCAAGGTGGAAATATCCGACTTTTATCAAAAAAGCCCCTTAACGGCCAAAATATGGCTCCTGATGACGTCTTTAATTTTGTACTGTAGTGAAAAGCGTAAAAAATCTTTTTTTCCTCATGATACGAACATAGTTGCAGAATTCCTTCTGTAAATTTATAGAAATGAAGAAGGGGAAATGTAGTTAGTTTGAATTTTCTATTTGTAAATATTTAGCTAGAAAATAGTGAACTGAGAAAAAGATTTTTTTATTTTATTAAAAATAAAATATAGATTTTTTTCTTAAGAAGATACTTTCTAATTTACTTTCTAACCTACTTTATATTACTTTATATTACTTTGTCGACCTTAGAAACTCAGTAATACCAGGGGGTTGCGGATAAATAATTGACTATTTTGTACCCCATTATTGACTATTTTGTACCCCATTATTGACTATTTTGTACCCCATTATTGACTATTT
>NZ_JAJCHF010000042.1:0-3928 GCF_020554365.1 Streptococcus sp. 210928-DFI.4.42 | reverse complement strand
GAAAGAGTAATCCACTATTTGAATTAGATATACTATCAAGTATTCTTCCTAATTGCAGAGAGAAGAATGTCATTAAAAGAGCACTTGTCAAACTTAATAAAATAATCAAGAAATATAGTAATTTATATTGTTTCGTAATCTGGTTCATATTTTTCACCTCTTAATCTATGATAGCAACATTATATTCTAAAACTAAAACTCAGGCTGAGATCTCCCATATTTGGGACATTAATTTTATTTCTTTACTATATTTTGGCTTATAGACATCCGTTGTATATCCAATGGATTTACAATATCCTTCTTTTTGTTATAATAATCAATAGAAAGAAGGTGAGAGTATGTCTAAGACGAGTATGAGTATTCGTTTGGATAGTGAGGTTAAGGAACAGGCCCAACAGATTTTTAATCATTTAGGGATGGATATGACAACAGCCATCAACATTTTTCTCCGTCAGGCTATTCAATATCAGGGCTTACCTTTTGATGTTCGATTAGATGATAATGGGAAGTTGCTCCAAGTCGTAACGGATGTAGAGCAAAATCGGAATATGAGTCAACCCTTTGAATCAGTTTCAGACTTGATGGAGGACCTGCGTGCTTAAGATTCGTTAGTGGCAGACCATGTGTTGTTCCTTTCCACCGCCATGCTCTCGGGAGCGATTGCTCTAGCCAGCTTATGTTCAGCCTTGAAAGAGTCGATGACAGAGAGTGGGACAGAAATCGGTCATTCGTTAGAATTCGATTTCGTCGTCCCACCTCCGCACAGTTGAGTAGGGCTGTAAAAGCTGATGAAATCAGCGTAGTAGAGCCCGCTCAACCACTGCGTCTTGCTCGACAATCCAAAGACAATTGAGAGGCTAGGACTTTTGTCCCAGCCTCTTTTAAGTCCGTTCAGACCGGATAAGTGTTTTCTTTGGATCTGGATTGTGTTACAATTTTTAGTGACAAGTGTTTGTAAACAGGAAACAGAAAAACAATGGATGTTCTTCCAAAAAAATGAAACAGAGGAAATGCGCGTGGCAAGATATTTAGTAGGGCCTTACAACAATAGTTGGAACTTTATGGATGCGATTGAAAAAGCGCAGGATGGGGATACCATCGAGTTTGAAAATGGGTATGTCTTTCAATGGCCGACAAATAAAGTGATCGAGATCGACAAGAACCTTCATTTTGTGGGGCATGTGGTTCCAAATCCAAATGGCAATGGGCGCATGTTTAACAACATCATTGAGGCTTCCTTCCGATTTGTAGAGGGAGCTCAGGTGACATTTGAAGATCTGTGGTTTAAAGTTGGTGGGAATTATACTGCCTTGCTCTTATGGAATAGCTCAGATATCACCTGTAAACAGGTCTATTTTGAAGCAACCACTCCGACAAATAGTGAATTTTTTATCTATATGGATACGCATTCGAAGTTGACACTGGAAGGAGTCGGGATGAAGGTTCCGGAAAAACACCAAAGTGCCATCGGTATGTCCGCTTCGGAATTGACTATTCGCAATTCAACGATTTTTTCTAAGATTGATCTGTCAGAAGGATCTAAATTGACCTTAGAAAATGTCCATATTGAAAAATTTGGGAATAATACGATCCATGCCAAGGACTCAGAAGTGATCGCAAAAAATTCAACGATTACAGGCGGGGATCTGGAAAAGGACTTTCCACCAGTTTGGTTGAGGAATGTCATCTGGGAGTCTGAAAACTGTAAAATTGAGTTGCCTACTGGAACTGGAGTCTGTCTTGACAATAATGTTCAATTCAATTCGGATTCGGATCGTATAACCTCCATCAATTCATTCAATAGTATGATCCGAGCTCACCAGGCTACATTTTCAGAATTTTTATGCGTCTATGAAGAGTCCTTTGCTTCCCTGACTGGAGAAACGACCTTCTTGAATGAGAATGCCCAAACCATTTCATTTGGAGTTTTTGATGATGGTGTGCTGATGGCTGAGCATATGATTTGTCATAAGATTGCGGATCCCAATATACGGCTTCAAGGTGGAGCCTTTGCGAAGGTGGGCACCGTGACCTATAGCCAGGGGGATGCGCGTGATCTGACCAAGGAAATCGAGGATGACTGTGACTATCTTGTTGGCAGAGAAGTGGCTAAGGGCAATGCGCAAGTCGTTGCTACGGGACAGGCGACGGATGCAACGGTGGCTCCAACCACCGCAAGAGACTCTGGACCAGAGAAGAAACAAGATGCTCTTCAAGAACTCAATAGCCTGATTGGTCTTGAAAAAGTCAAACATGAGATCAAGAAAATGATCAACATGGTGGAATTTAACAAGAAACGAATCGCCAGTGGCAAGGCTCCTGAAAAACAAACACTCCACGCGGCCTTTATGGGAAATCCTGGTACAGGGAAAACCACTGTGGCCCGTCTGTTAGGACAAGTGCTCTTTGATGCAGGTGTTCTCTCAGGGGAGGAATTCCGTTTCGTGGAAGCAACGGAGTCCGATTTGATCTCTTCGAATATTGGAGGAACAGCTGAACAGACCCAAGCCCTGCTTGAAAAAGCGCGAGGAGGCATCCTCTTTATTGATGAAGCCTATAGCTTGGATAAAAAAGATAGCGGTGCGGACTTTGGGATCGAGGCGATCAATACCATCCTCAAATTTATGGAGGACAATCGTGACGACATCATGATTATCTTTGCCGGCTATACCAAGGAAATGGAGGAGTTCTTAAAGACCAATCCAGGCCTTCGTTCTCGGGTGCCAAATAATTTCATCTTTGAAGATTTCACAGGAGATGAGATTGTCCAACTAGGTGAAATGATCCTAAGCAAAGGAGACTACAAACTCGAAGACCGGGATTACTATGCGCGGCATGTTAAACGGGCTTATGATGGCTCGCTAGATAAGAGCAATGGTCGCTGGATCCGTAACCTGGATGAGCAATTGACCAAGACCATGGCAGATCGGGTGGTGGCCCAAGGTTCTGACGATATTGAGACCATCCTCAATAGCGACATCGATGCTGTCCTTAACCAAGGCAAGTATCAAGCAGGAGCCGACAAGGAAGAAGATGGGATGGCTGCCCTCAACCGATTGGTTGGAATTGCTAAGGTGAAAGAGCAAGTTGAACAATTCGTGGCCATGGCTGAGTTCAACCAAAAACGGGCTGAACAAGGTGGCATCGTTGAAGATACGACCTTGCACTCTCTCTTTCTTGGAAACCCCGGTACAGGGAAAACGACTGTGGCCCGCATTTTGGGTAATATCCTCTTCCAAAAGGGGGTTATCAAGCAGAAGAAGTTCATCGAAGTATCCCGGAGCAATCTGGTTGGAGGCTACCAAGGTCAAACAGCCTTGAAGACGCGCGAAGTCCTAGAAAGTGCACTGGGTGGAGTCCTCTTTATCGATGAGGCCTATACGCTCTATACCGGTTTAAATGACGATTTTGGGAAAGAAGCCTTGGACGAAGTCCTCAAATTTATGGAGGACCACCGCCGCGATATCGTTATTATCTTTGCTGGTTACACGAAAGAGATGCACGACTTCTTGCAGGTCAATTCAGGTCTACAAAGCCGGATCCCAACTACATTTGATTTTGAAGACTACAGCCCAGATGAGATCGTGGAGATCGGTTTGTTAGGATTGCGTAAGCAAGGTTACCAGGTCAATGAAGCCCTTTATGGAGAGATTGTGAAAGGGAATTATATGCGTGCCAATGACCATAGTAATGGTCGCTGGGTCCGCAATCTCAATGAAAAACTCTTGCGCCAAGTATCAACTCGGGTAACCCGTGAAGGTAGTACAGACTACAATTCCATTTTGGATCAAGATTTGGAAGCTTTGAGAGAGAATAGCAGTTCAGAGCAACCCCATACCGTGGATGATCAAGGCTATGTTCTTCCTTAAGCTGAAGACAAAGTCTTCTTAGAAACTTTCCTTAGGTGAGTACGGACGTCAGCGAACTT
>NZ_JAJCHF010000041.1:0-5398 GCF_020554365.1 Streptococcus sp. 210928-DFI.4.42 | reverse complement strand
TTTTAGTTTTGTACGTTGCGCAGCAATGTCAAAACTACAAAAACGTTACTCTTTGCCAAAGAGTAACAGAAACTCCCACTAAATCCCGACTGTAGATTATGATTTTTACGTCTGTTTTAAATCGACAATATAGACGCAGAATAGCGATAGCGCTGCGGCATAGCCCGCTTTTCGGGCTAAATTGAGCGTTTTTAGTTTGTTAATGGTTTTATATACTGACCCACGTTTAAGCCCAATAATGGGCCTATATGTTGTCCATCTTTTATATAAATAATGGACTTATACATGTTCCATGATTTTATCATTTCGTGGTCTACTATATATCCCATTATTCTATATTTTCATGGTCCTATATATAGTCCATTTTCTACTCAAATCATGGACAACTATGTAGACCATTATTTGTATTTTTCATGGACTTATATATAAACCCACGAAATGGACAAAACATGGATCTCTATATCTATCCATATTTTTATTAACTAGATTATTAGCCTAGTTAAATTCTTTGAGTGTTGCGTTTTTTTCTTCTGTTTTGTCTTTTTTTTTAACAAAAAATGGCATACTATGAGTAGCTATTCAAAGGTAGGTTTAAATCATGAATAAAACAATGACATTATCTTTTAAAACAAACCCAAGAAAAACGAATATAAGACACAATAACCGCGAACTAACAGAAAAAGAGTTTAACAGCGACGCTCATAAACACATTCAGCGCGAAAAATCGAAATACAATATTCAGATTTTCAAACGTGATATCAAAGATGTTTATCACGAACTATTTGACGACGCACTGAATGCTTACAACACAAAGCAAAAAAGAAAAGATCGCAAGATTGATGACTACTATAAACACGTCCAAAAATCCAAAAATTTGGACCTGCAGAGGGAATTCATTGTTGCAGTCGGTAATAAGGCAGATTGGGAAAGACTAAGTTTTGAAGAAAAGGCAAGAGGCGGGAGAGGCCCTGAAACGCTACGTAATCGATTTTAACGAACGGCACGATAATATGACCATTTACAATGCTATCGTCCATCTGGACGAATCTGGGGCCCCTCACGCACACTTTAACGTGGTTCCAACAGCAACTGGATACAAAAATGGGCTTGCTGTGCAACCATCGTTTAGAAAGGCTCTGGAACAGGAAGGCTTCGGCCCATCTGGGAGGGAACAGCTTAAAGCGTTTAGAGATGCAGAAGTTCATCGTCTGCATGAATTTGTACATGAAATCGGAATTGACCGAAAAGCTGGTCAGACGAATGATATCAAGGATATGCGCGAGTACAAAGACGCGATGGAATACATTGAGAATCGAAAATCAAATCAAATCGTTAAAATGCAACGCGAAGAAAAGGCTCATGAAGAAAAGATGCACGAGCTAGACGAGCGATTGCGAAAGCAAGAAGAAATGATCCGAAAAAGAGATGAAGCATTTAAGGCTAGTAAGAGGAAGCAAGCTAGAATTATCAAGGAGTATAACGATGAGATTGTTAGCAAATCTGAAGAACTTGACCTCGAAATGATCAAAGATGATACGGTCGATGCGATGTTGAAGATGCAGCTGATCGCGGATAAGCCACTCGACGACAAGCGCAACTATAAAATCGAAGAAAAAGGCTTTGGCAAGGAAAAACAACGCTACGTAATGGTTCCAGAAAAAGACTTTGACGACTTGGCACGTAGGGCTAATTCTGGCCCGTTGATGCAGTTGTTAGAGGATTTTAAAGAGCATATTCTTGGTTTAGGAATTGTAAAGCGCCTGAGGGCTACAATTGCTAAACTAAAAGAAGAAATGGCTGGTCTACTTAGAGAAAATGATAGCTTATCTAAAGAATTAACGGCTGTAATTGAAGATAGAAACAAATACAGATCTCAATTATTGGATCAAGAATATTATCTGACAGATAAAGAGCGAGATGAGATTGCTGAGAAGATCATTCAGAGAAAGGATCTTGAACTAGAAGATGGGGATAGAGATAGGGCATTTGAAAGAGATGATCTCGATCTTAGCAGATAGATAATCTACTTGTGACTTCAGTAAAAGTATGTGTTTTTTTGGTAGCACTTTACGACGATAATCTATCTTTGTCAATAAAAAATCTAAATTTTTATCTAAAGGGAGTAAGACGATTTGGTTATCCTTTTGTTTTGCTTGAAAAAGTAAAATACTAGTTGTCTTCAAAATAAAAGATTCTCTAATACCTACCTTAGATACCCCTTGAAGGAAAGCTACCGTAGCAATCAAATCAAACGTGAATCGTAAGACCACAAACGTATATTTTTTATCTTGCTTTCTTCTTCTAAAATAATATGTATAGGTATAGGTATTAGTACGCAAAAGCGCAAAAACCTGAAAAAGCCTGTTATATAAGGCTTTTTGGGTTTTAAGTGCTACCGTTTTAACACATTAGTGCTACTGATTTAACACATTAGTGCTACCGTTTTAACACATAAATGCTACTGTTTTAACACATAAATGCTACTGTTTTAACAAAAAGTTGCACTTTGTTTTAAACAGTGGTATAATAGCACTACAGAAAGGCAAGAAAGATGAACGAAGTAGAAAAGCAACCAGAAGTTTGGCAATTGACCAATATAAAGAACAAGCAGTTGGCTAAAAGCAAAAATTTTCGCATAACAAGTTTAGCAAACAGAATGACGACAGCGCAGAATATATTATTTTCTTTCGCATTGCTAAACGCAAAAGTCGATGGCGATTTTGCTGAAGCCACTTTTACAATTGATGAACTAAAAAATTTTGTTTCTCTTTTAGATTATGAAAGACACAGAACATCACGAATTTTACAAGATCTAAAAGCAGTTGGGGAAAGCAGTATTTTGATGATCGATGAGAAGATGATTAATGATCCTCTGAATGGCTCTGCTAAAGGAATTATGATTTTCAGTTCTTATTCTTATCAAAAAGGGAAATACCATTTTATATTTAATTCAAATAAGATCGAAAAAGATGGTGTAGCTCCAATAATTGGAGTTTTGAGATCTAGAGAAGAAAATCCGTTGATCTATAGACTAGATATGTTTGCCTCTCTCAATTTTTCAGGGCAAGCGTTGTATGAAAATATCCTAATAGCTAATCAATCGGGTTTACGAAAAATTCAATTAAGCAATGAGGATCTTCGCGGAATTTTTGGTACTTTCGGGAAATCAATGGAACGATACGATGCAATCAAACGAAAACATTTAGCTCCAGCCGTCGAAAATATCAATAGCAATACAGAATTAAACATCATTTATGAGCCGTTAAAAAATGGTAGAAAAATAATTGGTGCAGAATTGCGATGGACTACTGAGAAGACAAAATTAGCTTCAAAGGCACAAATAGCAACTGCGACTGAGTTGTATGTTGAACTACTAGGATTTGGATATGCTCAAGATAATAGCCTTCTCAAGGAATTATACAACATCAATGAAAAAACTATAGGTGATGCAATAAACATTATTAAAAGAGCAACTAAAGAAATTAGCGAAATTAGGTTGGCTATTGAAAAAACGGCACAAAAAAAAGAAACTACTGTTAAACCTAATAATCCAGTAATGGAAAGCAAGGTAATTTCCAAAAAAGAATCGAACGAATATGGTTGGTTTTTCAGCCGCTTTGAATCAGTTGAAAAACCAACAGAATCGGAAATATTGGGATACTTAAATGACTTTGTTGAATCCGATAGGAAGAATGTATTAGAGTTGGCATATGAGATTTTCGATCGAAATGGCGGGGAAAAAGCAACATACATAGCAACCGTTCTTCGAAATTGGAGACAAAAAGGTATAACGACGGTTGAAGATGCAAGAAAATCTTATGAAGCAAGTTATGCTGTTAAACGTGATGAGAAAAAGACTAGGAAACGGAGTACAAAAACAAATGTTCCGAAGTGGTCGAAACAGGATTATAAAAATGAAACGACAGAAGAAGAACAGGCCGACATGAAGAAAGAAAAAAATAAGTTACTAGCTAAAATAGACAATCCATCGCAAGAGCCACCCGTTGTCGAAGGACAAACCAATATTTACGATTTTTTAGACGAATAAAAAGGACGGCTTATCCGTCTTTTTTTATTGCTTTGTTTTTAACTAGTTTAATAGCCTAGTTAGATTATGAAATCGTAAAAAACAGGGCTTCGATTTTTAGCTGCATTTTATAATTGTTTTATTATGTTTTGAAGAATTAAAAATCGGGGTGGGATATTTACCTTGCCAGCCACTTTGATTTTGTTTTCTACAGTAATTGATAAGGAAATGAGAGCTAAAAATCGATTTCAATAAAATATCTGTACAGAAAATGTATAGAAAGTGCTATAATTGTTATACATAACGTTATGTATAACGTATATAATCGACGAAAAAGAGGTGGGGAAAATGAGTGTGCAAATCAGTATGCGTGTATCAAAAGAACAAAAAGAAAGGCTTGTCGAACTTTCTAAAAAGCAGAATAAAAGTCTAACACAATATGTGTTAGATAGATGTATTGTAGAAGATGTCGATACAAATGTAGATGACTCTACACGCTCTAGCATACGTGTAGAAAAGATGCTACAAAGCCAAATAGAGCAGTTGCGTGAGGATTTTGAACGCGAACGTACTCAATTGGTGGATCAAATCGATCAAAAAGACAAGCAGATTGCTGACATGATTGAAACAAGCAACAGCCAACTTCAACTGATTGGAGCTCTGACAGTAAGGAATGAGACCCTACTATTAGAACATAAAAAGAAATGGTGGAAATTCTGGGAATAGCTTTGTGTATCTCATTTATTTTAGCTTTATATACATTAAAAAATCCCTCTCAAATTCCTCTGATGTACCCATTTTTTGACACATGCCTAATCTCGTGATATAATGGTTTTACGAAAATGTAGTGCACAAGCACACCGAAGCCCCTAAGGAATGCCAGTTCCCTAGGGGCTTTTTTGTCGGTGTCGGGCTAGCTTTAGCGTTTGTCCTTGCTATCTAACCACTTGCAAATGTAATGTGCCGTTACTTCTGCCACGATAGCAAGTAAGACGTCGAAAATGTAATGCACTCGCTCCACCTCCTTTCGCATTGACTTGCGGAAGGTTTCGCTTCAGCATTTATTATTATATCATGCCCGCTTGCTTTATTCCAATTTCCTTTTGACGACAAGAAACCCTTGCTGGCCGTACTTTGTCCCTGTTCCTCGGAAACGCTAAAGCTTTTCGGCTGGTCCCTCCCTAGCGTAACCCAAAGTCATTTTTCCAAAATGACTAGTCGGACCTTTTCGTTATTGTCCGACAAAATTTAATATGCTTCAAAACTATATTTTAAACAATTTATTTAATCTTTCTAACTCTAATACACTCATATATACTTCTACTCCAGTAACTACCCCCTTACTATAAATAATTCCACAAGAAAACACAA
>NZ_JAJCHF010000040.1:0-5705 GCF_020554365.1 Streptococcus sp. 210928-DFI.4.42 | reverse complement strand
ATAAAAACACCCCAAAAGTTAGATTTTTTCTGTCTAACTTTTGGGGTGCGGTTCAGTCTTTTCCAATCAGATTAGTTTTTTGATGCTTCTTGGAATTCAGGGTTTTTCCATGCTTCATCAATAATTGCTTTCAATTCTTTAGCAGAAGCGTGCATTTTTTGAAGTTCTGCATCATTCAATGGAATGTTTACTGGACGTACAATACCGTGTGCTCCAACAACAGCTGGTTGACCGATAAAGACATCATTGATTCCATATTGACCTTCTTGGAATACTGAAAGTGGAAGAACCGCATTTTCATCATCAAGAATAGCCTTAGTGATACGAGCAAGGGCAACAGCGATACCGTAGTATGTAGCACCTTTTTTGTTGATGATGGTGTATGCCGCGTCACGAACACCTTCGAACAATTCAATCAATTCAGATTCTTGAACGTTTTGAGTGTCTTTAAGGAATTCTTCAAGGTTTACACCAGCGATGTTAGCGTGTGACCATACAGCGAATTCTGAGTCACCGTGTTCACCCATGATGTAGGCGTGTACTGAACGAGCATCCACATCCAATTTTTCAGCCAAAGCTTGACGGAAACGAGCAGAGTCAAGTGAAGTACCTGAACCGATAACGCGTTCTTTAGGGAATCCAGAGAATTTCCATGTAGAGTATGTCAATACGTCAACTGGGTTAGCAGCTACGAGGAAGATTCCGTTAAATCCTGATTCAACAACTTGTGTTACGATTGATTTGTTGATCGCAAGGTTTTTACCAACAAGATCAAGACGAGTTTCACCTGGTTTTTGAGGAGCACCTGCAGTAATTACAACAAGATCAGCGTCTGCACAGTCAGCGTACTCAGCCGCATAGATCTTCTTAGGTGAAGTGAAGGCAAGGGCGTGGCTAAGGTCAAGCGCATCTCCGACAGCTTTTTCGTGCAATTGAGGAATTTCGATAATTCCAAGCTCTTGTGCAATTCCTTGGTTAACAAGTGCAAAAGCGTAAGATGAACCTACAGCACCGTCACCGACAAGGATAACTTTTTTGTGTTGTTTAGTCAAATCCATGAGTCTAAACGTCTCCTTCATTTTTTTTTGAGATAGATTCTCATACGACTTCATTCTACCACTTTTGAAAGTCTTTGTCATCTGAAACAGTATGAATCCTTGATGTAAACGTTTTTACGTTTGTGTTCCTAAGAAGAAAAATAGGCTAAAATGTGTTATAATAGTATGGTGAATTAAGTAAAGAGAGGCATTTTTTGAATGCAGGATAATAATCTAATTGATGTGAATTTAACATCAGAAATGAAGACGAGTTTTATCGATTATGCGATGAGTGTTATCGTAGCTCGTGCCCTACCTGATGTTCGGGATGGTTTAAAACCCGTTCACCGTCGTATTTTGTATGGTATGAATGAATTGGGTGTTACGCCAGATAAACCACATAAGAAGTCAGCCCGTATCACAGGGGATGTTATGGGTAAATACCACCCACACGGGGATTTCTCTATTTATGAAGCCATGGTTCGGATGGCGCAATGGTGGAGCTATCGCTATATGCTAGTGGACGGCCATGGGAACTTTGGTTCTATGGACGGAGATGGGGCCGCTGCGCAACGGTATACCGAAGCCCGTATGAGCAAGATCGCACTTGAGATGTTGCGGGATATCAATAAGAATACAGTTGATTTTGCAGATAACTATGATGCCAGTGAGCGGGAGCCCATGGTGCTACCAGCACGCTTCCCTAACCTTCTTGTGAATGGAGCTACAGGGATTGCTGTAGGTATGGCTACCAATATTCCACCTCATAATCTCGGTGAAACAATAGATGCCGTCAAATTGATGATGGACAATCCTGAAGTGACCACTCGTGAACTCATGGAAGTGCTGCCTGGTCCAGATTTTCCAACCGGAGCCTTGGTCATGGGGAAATCAGGTATTCATAAGGCCTATGAAACAGGGAAAGGTTCAATTGTTCTTCGCTCTCGTACAGAGATTGAAGTGACCAAGAGTGGTCGTGAACGGATTGTCGTTACCGAGTTCCCTTATATGGTCAACAAAACCAAGGTTCACGAACATATCGTTCGCTTGGTGCAAGAAAAACGGATCGAAGGGATTACAGCTGTACGTGATGAGTCTAACCGTGAAGGGGTTCGATTTGTGATCGAGGTTCGTAGGGATGCTTCGGCTAACGTTATTTTGAATAACCTCTTTAAGATGACACAAATGCAAACCAATTTTGGTTTCAATATGTTGGCGATCCAAAATGGCGTTCCAAAGATCCTTTCTCTTCGCCAAATTTTAGGTGCTTATATTGAGCACCAGAAAGAAGTGGTGACTCGACGGACCATCTTTGATAAAGAAAAAGCGGAAGCACGTGCCCATATCTTAGAAGGTTTACTCATTGCCTTGGATCACATCGATGAAGTGATCCGGATTATCCGCAATAGCCGGACAGACTCTGAAGCACAAGCTGAATTGATGTCTAAATTTAAGCTTTCTGAACGTCAAAGTCAAGCCATTTTGGACATGCGTCTTCGTCGTTTGACCGGTTTGGAACGAGACAAGATCCAAAGTGAATATGATGATTTGGTTGCCTTGATTGCTGATTTGGCTGATATTTTGGCGAAACCAGAGCGTGTGGCCACCATCATCAAGGAAGAATTGGAAGAAGTCAAACGCAAGTTTGGCGATGCTCGCCGAACTGAGTTGATGATCGGAGAAGTCCTTTCTCTTGAAGATGAGGACTTGATTGAAGAAACAGATGTCTTGATCACCCTTTCTAACAAAGGCTACATCAAACGTTTGGATCAAGCAGAATTTACGGCTCAAAAACGTGGTGGACGTGGGGTTCAAGGAACTGGTGTCAAAGATGATGACTTTGTCCGTGAATTGGTCTCTACGAGCACCCATGATCATTTGCTCTTCTTTACCAATAAGGGGCGTGTCTATCGTCTGAAAGGTTATGAGATTCCAGAATATGGCCGGACAGCCAAAGGATTGCCAATCGTCAACCTCTTAAAATTGGACGAAGGTGAATCGATTCAAACCATTATCAATGTGGAGCAAGACCGCGGTGACGAAGCTTATCTCTTCTTTACGACGCGACAAGGTTTGGTCAAACGGACCAATGTTGCTGAATTTTCGAATATTCGTCAGAACGGTCTCAAAGCTCTGAATCTGCGTGATGAGGATGAATTGATCAATGTCTTCCTTACAGATGGCAATGCTGACGTCATTATCGGTACCAAGTTTGGTTACTCTGTTCGCTTTAATGAGGCTGTAGTCCGCAATATGGGGCGTTCTGCCACAGGTGTACGTGGTGTGAATCTCCGTGAAGGAGACAAGGTTGTAGGTGCTAGTGTCGTTACGGACCAAGATGAAGTATTGATCATCACTGAAAAAGGGTATGGTAAGCGGACAATGGCTAGCGAATACCCAACCAAAGGCCGTGGCGGTAAAGGAATCAAAACAGCCAATATCACAGAGAAAAATGGTCCCTTAGCTGGTCTTTTAACCGTTAAAGGGGATGAAGATCTGATGATCATTACCGATACAGGAGTCATGATCCGTACAAGTGTTGGGAATATCTCTCAAACTGGTCGTTCAACCCAGGGTGTGAAAGTCATGAGACTGGATCAGGATGCGAAAATTGTAACCTTTACAACAGTCCAGCCTGATGAAAAAGATGAAGAAGTAGTGGAAGAAAACGAATAGATAAGGGGACAGCATGTCACGCAAAAGAAAAAAGAAAAAGAGTTTACGCAATACTCTTATCAACATCCTTGCAACACTTTTGATTATTCTCTCACTTCTCTTAATATTCAATGCTCCGATCCGCAATATGATCATGGTTTGGCATACCAACCAATACCAGGTTAGCAAGGTCGATAAAAAGACTATTGATAAAAACAAAGAAGTGAAGACGAGCTTTGATTTCAAACATGTCCAGTCACTCTCGACGGAAGCCGTCATCAATGCCCAATGGCAGGCTCAAAAACTTCCTGTAATTGGGGGAATTTCGATTCCTGAATTGAACATGAACCTTCCGATCTTTAAGGGGCTTGAAAATGTAGCCCTTTACTATGGAGCAGGGACCATGAAGGAAAACCAAGTCATGGGACAAGGCAATTATTCTCTTGCTAGTCACCACGTATTTGGCCTAACTGGAGCTAATGCCATGTTATTCTCACCATTAGAGAAAGCCAAGGCGGGTATGAAGATCTACATCACGGATAAAGAAAAAATCTATACTTATGTCATCTCGTCTGTTGAGACAGTGACTCCGGACCGTGTAGATGTTATTCAAGATCGTGAAGGTGTCAATGAGATCACTTTAGTGACCTGTGAGGATGCTGCAGCGACTTACCGTACGATTGTAAAAGGAAATTTGGAAACCTCTGTTGACTATGACAAGGCTCCAAAAGACATACTGGATTCATTCAGCAAGTCTTATAATCAAATGCAACTTTAAGAAAATAAAGCCCGAGACAGAGATGTCTGGGCTTTTTCTATGTAGGAAGCTAGGAGAAATTCTTGTAAAATTGTAAGAGATTGGTAATATAATGTAAGGAACTTGTCATAATATAAAGGGAAAATCAGTATATAATAAAGGGGAAAGAGTATGATAAGGAGGTAGAATAGTGACAAAAGAGCGAATTTATCATCTCTTGCATCATTTCTATAATCTCTTAGTAAACGATTTTCCACGAAATGGTTTAATTACGAAAGGAATCTATGAAGTAGAGCAGGTCTACCAAGCTTTAGAAGCCATACCTCAGAGCCAGGAGTACTTGATTCGCTGTGAAATTCAACAGTTTTTAAAGGAGCTTGAACAAGTTCAAACAGGTTACCAGATCCGCTTTAATAAAGATGAAGTCTTAGTGTTAGATGATTTGAAACAAGAAATTGCCTGTAAATAATGAAAGATCGTTGTTTTCTCCATTTATTACGAATTAATAAGTGAGGAGGAAATTATGTACGACATATCATTTATTGAACCATCTTTGCTTCCTAGAGAACGTTTGGTTTCTGAAGGAGTGGATAAACTGAGTCATCAAGAATTGTTATCCATTCTCTTACGGACAGGCAATAAGCAAAAAAGCGTTTATGAAATTGCACAAGGGCTTTTGAGTTCGGTTAATAGTTTAAAGGAGTTAAGTCAATTAACTCTAGAGGAGCTACAGGAAATCTCTGGCATTGGCCGGGTGAAGGCCATCGAACTTCAGGCTGTGATTGAGTTTGGACGAAGGATTCATAAAGATGAATTAATGAGTTCTGAACAGATCATGAGCAGCCAGAAATTGGCCCATAAAATTCAACAGGAAATCGGCCATAAGAAACAGGAGCACCTAGTTGCCCTCTATTTAAATACGCAGAATGAAATTATTCATCAACAGACCATTTTTATTGGAACAGTGAATCGAAGTATTGCGGAGCCGCGTGAAATTCTGCATTATGCATTGAAGCACATGGCAACCTCCATTATCTTGGCTCATAATCATCCATCTGGTGCCGTGTTTCCCAGTAAAAATGATGATGAAGTAACTCATCGAGTCTTAGAGGCCTGTGAAGTGATGGGCTTAACCCTATTAGATCACTTGATTGTATCTGAAGAAAACTACTATAGTTACCGTGAAGAAACCGATTATTTGGTATAAAAAAGAGAGTGGGACAGAAATCGGTAATTCGTTAGAATTCGATTTCGTC
>NZ_JAJCHF010000004.1:0-127215 GCF_020554365.1 Streptococcus sp. 210928-DFI.4.42 | reverse complement strand
TAGTGTTGTACTGAATTTTTTCTATACTTCCATTAGCATTGGAGTGCCATTTGTAGTCAAAGAGCAACTCTTATTAGATAATGCAACAGTAGGTATCCTAGAAACAATGTCTGCAGTTGGAATGTTATTAGCCAGTGTGTCTATGTCACTATTGCCAGACAAAAAAGAAAATAATACACTTCTCTCTAATAGAATTCGCATTCCACTTTTTCTTCTAACCATCGCAATCGTTGGTTTGGGTATTACATTTGCAACTACTAACACCCAAGTGATTATTTCTTCCGTTGGCGGTTTATTTATGGGAATTATCGCATTCACTCTTGTTATTCTAAATATTGTCGTCATGACCTATCTTCAAAGTAGCATTGAAACAAATTATTTAGGAAGAGTAATGAGTACTTTGTTCACACTAAATACGTCTATCATGCCGATAGGTACCATTGTATTTACTTATCTATTTCAAAAGGACATAAACGGAGGTCTTATATTCATATTTGGAGGTGTTTCTCTCCTGATCTATACCGTGATAATGTTACCTCGAATATATAGAATACTCCAAAAAGAACACATTTATTGACATTGAAACAAAAGCAGTACTAAAACGTAAAACGAAAAAGACAAGGATAAAACACCTTGTCTTTTTTCAAAATATAAATGGACTGATTTATTTTGGATTCTATTTGTGATTTTAACATGCATCTATATAGGAAACCGTGATTTGCTTCCTCTTAATCATCAAGAATTCTCTCTTCGTGGTAGTTTCTGGGGATTTGTACTTGCATTATATCACTTACTATTCATTGATAAATTTGTTATCTCTAATCGGAAGTAAAACAATACTAGGTAAAAACTCAATTTCAGGAGAAATAAAGTGAATCTCCCCACAATAAAACGCATAGTATCAAGGTTCTTCAAAACCTAATATTATGCGTTTTTTGATCCTAAAGACTTTTCTCTATTCTTGTTTATTTTGTTGTATAGTCCAGATAAAGACAATTCAAATTAGATTACGTCTATCTATTTACTTACCTTTTATTTGCTTTAATTCCTTTATCTCTTTTAGAATACTAAAAATATAGAAACTAAATAGAACTACAAATAAAAAAGATAAAACAAAGAAACCAAACGGAAGTTTTCTTCCCATACCAGCTACTATTCCAAGGGATAAAATACCGATAGCCATTATGGAAATTATGAAGATAAACCACAAGTAAATCATGTAAAACTTATAAAGATAACAAAAGGACTTATTTTTTTGTTTAGGCTTATCCTTCCATTTTAAATAAAAGAAATAAGGTGTATTAATAATTAAAATAAATAAAAATCTCATCTCTAGCACAACTTTTTACTTTCTATTTTGGATTTCCCACAAGATCTCCCAACTTCCAAATACCAAGCCAAAAAGAAATTGTTAGCATGATAAAGAATGTGAGGAACATATTATCCACCAGATTTTTACTCATCAAGCATAGTTCTCTAGCTATGTAAGGAGACACGAGGAACAAAATGCACTGTACTATAGTAATTATTTTTTTCATGATTCATTTATAATACTGTCACATATGATACAGTATACTCCTTTCTAGGAAGAATTCTTATTATTCCTATCTTTATTATAGGCCTACAGAAATTTAGATTCAATTTTTAATATGTGAAAGTAGTTTCAGAATAATTTACAAAACAAAAATAAAGTACACTTTTTAAAGTACTTTATGCTTCTAATTCAGTTGTATCAATGGTTTAGCTTTAGTTTAGTCAATTGTACATAAACTTTTAGTTTTCTTCAAAAAATAAAAATGAGTTCCAATTGTTAAAATGAATCAAGAAAATACAAAAACTTTCCGCCGTGAGAAAAGTGCTAGAAACACTATTGTTTCTAGCACTCGGGAGTTTTGGAACCTTAGGTCCAAAACTAAGTCATGGAACTTCTACGAAGTTCGCTGACGTCCGTGCTCACCTAAGGAAAGTTTTAAGAAGACTTTGTTACCAACATGACAAATGCTAGTTAGCATTGGTCATTTTTCTTTTTTGATAGCGTTGATAAGAATGGTAGAGTTTCAAAACGACAGATCCACTAGCCATCCCGATGGAGATCACCAAGGCCAGAATAACCACCAGGGTCACGCTGGTCACTGCCTGACGATATTGGCCACTGACAAAAAAGGAAGTAGTTCGATAGGAAATATATCCAGGAACCAAGGGCGCGAGAATGGACAACATAAAGACCACGACAGGCGTCTTGAGAATGATACTTAAAATCTGACTAATGCAGGATCCCACAATAGCGGCGATAAAGGTTGCTACGATAACATTGGTAGGACCTTTTAGAATATAGTATAGTAGCCAGATGCCCATCCCTAAGATTCCTCCAGGAATCAGCATGGAGCGCTGCACATTTAGGACGATTAAAAAGGTGATGATGGCAATCAAACTGGCCACCGCTTGGATTAAAAATTCAGTTAGGTTCATGATTTTATTTCATAAGGACAAGGGCAACGGTTGTACCGGCACCAAGTGCAAGAGTAATGAGAAGAGTCTCAAAGAGCTTACTCATCCCAGAGTTGAGGTGGTAATTCATGAGATCGCGGACAGCATTGGTCATAGCGATTCCAGGAACGAAGGGCATGACACAGCCTGCGATAATGAGATCGGTATTGGATGGAAAACCACTATAGCGCGTCCAGATATGGGCCAAAAAACCGAAGACAAAGGCGGCCGCAAAGGCAGTGGCAAAAGGAATGCGAACGTATTTCTCAACGACAAGAGAAAAAGCAAAGGCAAAGACAGTCGCAATACCCGCTCCAATCGCATCATAGAAATTTCCTCCAAACATGATGGAGAAGAAAGGAGCACTGAGGGTTGCCGCAATGGTCAACTGAAGATTGGTATAAGGAACACGCTTGCTTTTTAACTCGCTCAAGGCCTGATAGGCTTGCTCGAGATCGATCTCTCCAGAGACGAGTTGACGAGAGATCTGATTGACATCACAGACCTTTTCGATATTGTAATTGGTCCGCAAGATCCGTTTCATGCGCGTGACATTGGCATTCTCAATTGAAAAGAAAATAGCGACTGGCATCGCTAAAACATTGCAATCGACGATTCCCTGTGAATGGGCGATCCGGATCATGGTATCTTCGACCCGGTGAATCTCAGAACCGCTCTCTATCAGGAGGGTTCCAGCTAACATCAGGACGTCGATCACTTGGTTGATCAGTTTTGACTCTTCCATAATATCCTTCTTACTAAATAATCTGTTTCTATTATAGCAAAAAAGGACGAGAGACAGAACTAAAATTTGACAATTCTAGTTTGTTTCTTATCCTTTCTGAATTCGTTTAGAATAGCTATTGTTTAGGTTTATCATTCGTTAACTCGGGTGGTGGTGTTGCACGGTGCTATCCTGGACGAGAAGGGTTGCTAAAAAGATCAGTGCAATCAGGATAAAGAGCCAAATAATAGCGAAAATAAATGTTAAAAACATAGGATCACCCCTTCTAACTTATTTACAGCTCTACTATAACACTTGGAGAAAGCGCTGTCAAACCCTATATGGTAGGCTCTTAAACTCTTTCAAAATTCAGAATACTCTTGCGATGGGGATGAAAAAACCAGCCGTTTCCGACTGGTTTTTAAGACCTATTTGAATCTTAGCTCAATGCATCATCCATTGAAAGAACTTCGTGGAAGACACGTTGTGTCAATTCAGTTTTTTGTTCTGGAGTGAGGTATTTAGTGTTTACACAGTATCCAGAGATACGTACGATTACGTCTTCACCTGACATGATCTTTTCGTAAACATCGTTCAAGTCCATAACGTTCAAGTTAACGTGTTGTCCACCGTTTTCGAAGTAACCATCAAGGATTGTTACCAAGTTATCAACTTGTTCGTCACGAGTTTTACCAAGAGCGCGAGGTGATACTTGAGTTGTCAATGAGATACCATCAGCTGCATAACCAAAGTCAAGGCTAGCAAGTGAGTTCAAGTTTTGCAACCATCCACCTTTCGCTTTGTTAGATGGGTTAGCACCTGGTGAGAAGAATTCCAATTTAGACAAGTTCACAGAACCATCTTCGTTGAGGTATACCCCTTTGTGGACTGGTGAGTTACCAGTTTGTTTAGAGTAAGCAACGTTAGAAGTGATGGTAAGAAGTGAAACAGTTGCTTCAGCGTTCTTGTAAAGTTTGTGGCTACGTAGACGAGTTGTGTAAGCTTCGATCAACCATTCTGCCAATTCGTTAGAACGTGGGTCATCTTCACCCCAACGTGGGTATTCACCGATTGTTTCGTAGTCGTAGATGTAGCCATCTTCGTCACGGATTGGTTTAACAGTAGCGTATTTGATTGCTGACAATGTATCAACAGTGTTGGCAAATCCACAGATACCGAATCCCATGTTTGCGCGTTGGTGAGTTGGCAAGAAGGCCATTTGAACTGCTTCGTAGTTGTACTTATCAGTCATGTAGTGGATGATGTTCAAAGCATCTACATAAGTGTCAGTCAACCAGTCAAGAGATTTTTCAAAGTTTGCTTTAACAGATTCGAATTCAAGAACTTCATCACGGATAGGATCGATGTCAAATACTTTGTAGTCTTTATGAACATCGTCGTAACCACCGTTCAAACCAGTAAGAAGAGCTTTAAGCACGTTAACACGAGCACCGAAGTATTGGATGTTGTGGCGTTGTTCTTCGTTTTCTGGGTCAAGTGGAGATACACAACATGAGATACAGCTCATTTCACCGTATCCGTCTTTAGCCATTGTTGTAACACCTTCGTATTGGATAGAAGAGTGTTTGTGGCTCATGTGCATACAGTAGCGACGGAAGCTATATGGCAATTTGTCAGTCCAAAGAACTGTCAAGTTTGGTTCTGGAGAGTTACCGATGTTGTCCAAAGTGTTCAAGAAACGGTAGTCCATCTTAGTAACACGGTGACGTCCGTCGTTACCCATACCAGCCATAGAGGTTGTGATGAAGGTTGGGTCACCTGAGTACAATTGGTCGTAAGCTTTTGTACGAGCAAATTTAACAGTACGCAATTTCATAACGAAATCGTCAACGAATTCTTGGATTTCTGATTCAGTGTAAGTACCACGAGCCAAGTCACGTTCAGCGTAGATATCCAAAACGATTGGCACACGTCCAAGAGAAGTAGCAGCACCGTTGATGACACGGCAGACAGCCATAAAGGCGATGTTTGTCCATTGGATCGCTTCTTTTGTATCGAAGGCAGGACGACGTACGTCTACACCATAAAGGTCACCCAATTTAACAACTTCTTGAAGTGCTTGGTATTGAAGGTTTACTTCTTCACGAAGGCGGATTGATTCTTCATCGATTTCAGTGATAGAGTTCCAGTCGCTTGCTTTTTCAGCCATCAAGTAGTCAGCACCGTAAAGAGCCAAACGAGCGTAAACCCCAATGATACGTCCACGAGAGTATGCATCTGGAAGACCAGTTACAGTATGAGCGTGGCGGGCACGACGGATATTTGTAGTGTAAGCGCGGAAGATACCATCGTTTACAGTAGTCACATATTTAGTGAAGATTTCATGAACAGCTGGATCTGGTTCGTATCCATTTTCTTTCAAAGTAGTTTCCGCCATACGGATACCACCACGAGGCATAAAGTTCAATTTGAACAATTCATCATTTTGGATACCGAAGATCACTTCGTTTTCTTTATCGATATATCCAGCTGCGATATCAGCGATAGATGTTGGACGGTTATCGTATGGGAAACGAGTTTCTTCATAATGAGCTTTTGTTTCTTCAACAATTTTTTTGATGTGAAGAGAACGTTCAGTTGGACCAGCTAGGAAGCTTTCATCTCCATCATATGGTGTGTAGTTAGCTTGAACGAAGCGAGAAACGCTTGCTTTTTCTTTCCAATCTTCACCTTTGAAGCCTTCCCAGGCTTTGTCAAAAATATCTTGTGCTTCAACGACTGTTTTAACAACCATTTTTATTTTCCTCTATTGTCTTTCTAGCAACTATATCTGTTGCACTTACAATAGTAGTATACCATACAGAAATCGGTTACACAAAGGCGAATTGCGAAAAACAACAGATTCTTTTGTAATACAGTTTCAAATCCTCTGCGATACTGTACTATATTTTTGAAAACAAACACAGTTTTTCATCAATTTTCATGTTTTCTGGAGAGTCGATTTTTGCAATTCTGAAATTTTCTTCCTATAATAGAAAGAAAGGAGGGTGAAAAATGCTGATATTTCCATTAGTGAATGATACCAGTCGCAAGATTATTCATATTGATATGGATGCATTTTTTGCTGCCGTCGAAGAAAGAGACAACCCTAGTTTGAAGGGCAAGCCTGTCGTGATTGGCCAGGACCCTCGTCAGTCAGGAGGGAGAGGTGTTGTCTCGACTTGTAACTATGAAGCAAGGAAATATGGCATTCATTCAGCTATGAGCTCTAAAGAAGCGCTGGACCTTTGTCCTCAAGCGATTTTTATCTCTGGAAATTATGAGAAATACCGAGAAGTAGGTGAGCAGGTCCGTGAGATTTTCAAGCGTTATACAGATCTAATCGAGCCCATGAGTATTGATGAAGCCTATCTAGATGTGACGGAAAATAAAATCCAGAGCAAATCAGCTGTCAAAATCGCCCGCTTGATTCAGCATGCTATCTGGGAAGAGCTGCATCTCACAGCTTCAGCGGGTGTTTCTTATAATAAGTTTTTGGCCAAGATGGCAAGTGACTACCAAAAACCCCGTGGCCTAACGGTGGTCTTACCGGAGGACGCTGAGGATTTCCTGAGCCAAATGGACATTGCCAAATTTCATGGAGTAGGAAAGAAGACAGTAGAGCGACTACATGAGATGGGTGTCTATACTGGCGCGGATCTTTTAGCCATCCCGGAGATGACTTTGATTGATCGGTTTGGGCGATTTGGCTATGATCTCTTTCGAAAGGCGCGAGGGATTCACAATAGCCCTGTCAAAAGTCATCGCATCCGTAAGTCGATCGGAAAAGAGCGGACCTACCGCAAGCTCCTTTATGCAGAAGATGATATTTTAGAAGAAATTGCCAATCTGTCCAGTAAGGTGGCCCAATCGCTGGAAAAACATGGTAAGCAAGGAAAGACCTTGGTCTTAAAAGTGCGCTATGGAGACTTTACCACCTTGACTAAGCGTATCACCTTGACGGAGCCAACGCGAGAGGCTGAGCGCATCAATCGTTCAGCGCGTCGCATTTTTCAAGAAATTGAATCGACAAATACTGGAATCCGCCTCTTGGGTGTCACCATGACCAATTTCGTCGATCATACTGAGCTGCCTTTGGTGGAAGAAAAAGAAAACGACTAGTTTGTTCACTAGTCGTATTTTTTGATGTCAAAAAAGGCTGCAATTTCTTCTTCAGTCAGTCCGATCATAGGAGAGATGGTGTGGAGATTGTCTTCTGTCAGTCGATAGACAGTCGGTTCATCAGGCTCAGCCTTCTTTACAACAGTTTCTTCCTTGATTCGTGCGGATTCGACTGTAGGGGAATCCGTGGCAACGGATGAAGAAGAGTCTTTGGTTGCCTCGCCTCCGTCCAGGTCCTTGAAGCGTTCCACCAAGTAGGTCTTGCGCGCTGTGCCTGTATTTTTAGTGGCGTAATCAAAGGCGCTGTATTCTCCTAAGAGAATCAGTTTGCTTTTTGAGCGCGTGATGGCAGTATAGATCAAATTACGTTGCAACATCCGGTGGCTTTGATTGGTAATGGGTAAAATCACTACCGGAAATTCGCTTCCTTGCGATTTGTGAATACTCATCGCATAGGCTAAGCGAATCTTGTACCATTCATTGCGCGGGTAGACGATTTCATTGCCATCAAATTGGATGGTCAATTCATCTTGCTTGGATTCTGTATATTTTCCTGGGAGAAGATCGGTGATGTAGCCGATATCTCCGTTAAAGACATTGCTTTCTGCATCATTAACCAGATGAATGACCTTATCTCCATCGCGGTATTGGCAGTCTGGCGAGTCAAAGACGACCTGATCTTTGACAGCTGGATTGAGAAGGTCTTGCATGAGCGTATTGATATTGTCAATGCCGGCTTGGCCCTTGTACATGGGTGCCAAGACTTGGATATCTCGAGCAGGGATTTGACTACGAAGGGCAGCAGAAGTGATTTGTTCGATCATCTTAGGGATGTGTTCACTTCCGGCTTCGAAATAAGAGCGGTCAGCTTTTCGTTCTGTGAAATCTTGAGGAAGCTTGCCTTGGCGAATGTCTCCTGCTAGTGAGACAATGGTCGAGTCCTCACTCTGTCGGAAAATATGTTCCAGTTTGGTCTGAGGGATGCTTGGAATCTGCAAGAGATCAGCCAAGACCTGACCAGGGCTGACGGAAGGTAATTGGTCAGCATCTCCCACAATCAAGAGTTTGGTATCCGTTGCAATGTTGCTAAGTAATTGATTAGCCAGCCAGGTATCAACCATGGAAAATTCGTCCACAATGATAAAGTCTGCATCCAGATAGTCCTCTAAGTGGCTGGTGTCATCATCTCCTGTCATCCCCAAATGGCGGTGGATGGTGGCGCTCGGAAGTCCTGTTAGTTCATTCATGCGTCTAGCTGCCCGTCCCGTTGGAGCAGCCAAGAGGATCGGCAGGTCTTGTTTCTTCCGAAGATCCAGATGGTGGAGTTGAGCATAGACGCTGATCATCCCATTGATAACGGTAGTCTTTCCTGTCCCCGGTCCCCCGGTGAGGATAAAGACCTTATTTTGGATAGCTTGGTGAATCGCCTCTTTTTGAATGGCATCGTAGCGAATCCCCAGATCTTTTTCAACCTCCTCGATAGCCCGGTTGATTTTCTCAGGGTCAAATAAAGTCGACTTTCCTTTTTCCAACAATCGACCGATATGACTGCGAATCCCTTCCTCCGCAAAGAAGAGGCTATTGTCAAAGATCTTGGTATCTATGTTTTGGACCTTGTCTTCCTCGATGAGGCGTCCTAATTCTTGGGCGACAGTGGAAGGGTCCAATTCTACTGGCCGAGCGGATTCTAACAGGTCAATGGTATAGCGCAGGAGGTCCTTGGCCTCGATGTAGGTATTTCCAGTCTCGATAGAGTAGCTAAAAAGGCTGTGGATCAGGCCCGCGCGGAACCGCTCAGGGGCGTCACTTGCAATCCCCAATTCTTCGGCTAGTTGGTCCGCGATTTTAAAGCCCATGCCTTGGATATCTTCCACCAATCGGTAGGGCTGTTGCTCCACGATCTGGAGGGTTTCTTCTTTATAAAAATCTTGGATCTGAAAGGCCAATTTATTGGGAATGCCATAGTTGGCTAGTTGGGCGAGAATGCGCTCCGTTCCGTAATTCTGACGGAGTTTTTCTACAAAAGCCAGGCGGTTTTTCTTGGAGAGACCTGTGATTTCTTCTAATTTTTCAGGAGCCTCCAAAATTTTGTCAATGGTATCGTCCCCATAGAGGTCCACGATTTTTTGGGCTGTTTTGAGACCAATTCCCTTAAAGTGATCGCTGGAAAAATATTTCACCAAGCCCTTGCTAGAGGGTTTGGCACGTTCATAGCGACTGATTTTGAGCTGCTCTCCGTATTTAGGATGATGGACCAGCTCACCCCAGAAGGTGTAGTCTTCGCCTTCCATGATATCTGCCATGGTTCCTGTCACAATAATCTCAAAATCATCAAAATCTTCGGCATCGGTATCGCTGATGTCGAGCAAGAGGATTCGAAAAAAACTGCTAGGGTTTTCAAAAATAATGCGCTCAATAGTACCAGAAAAATAATATTCCATCATTTCTTTCCTTTTTATAAAGCAAGGCTGGGACATACTTGTCTCAGCCTCAGTCTGTTAATCTATACTAATAAGTTTTGAAAGGGTAGATCGGCCATAGTCTAAAGACGGCTTGCCCTTTGATTTGTTCTTTCTTGAAAGCTCCGACCTGACGGCTATCTTTTGAAACGATCCGGTCATCTCCAAGTAGGAGGTATTCATCGTCGAGCAACTTCAAGGTAAATTTAGGATTGCCATCCTTGTCTACTGTAAAAGCTTGGGCTGTATTGGCCAATTGGCGGAAGAGTTCTCCGTTTTCTTCGAACCCTTTTCCAGTGTATGTTGATTGCAATTTATCTTTTTTGAAACGAGCGATATAGTTTTTCAAATAAGGCTCATTGGTCTTTTTCCCATTGATGTAGAGGGTATCGTTATCATATTGGATGGTATCTCCAGGAAGACCGATGACCCGCTTGACGATGTCCTTGGTTTTGCCGTCGTCATCTTTTTCACTGGCAACAACAATGTCGAAACGATCGATTGAGAGGTGGTTGACCACAAGGAGGTACTCGCTATCGGCCAGAGTCGGATCCATCGAATGGCCATCTACCTTGACCGGAGCCCAGAGGTAAATGCGAGAGGCGATGATGAGACCAACAATGATACTGAAGAGGCCCCATTCTTTAAGGAATCTCACCACAGGTGAGCTCGATGTATGTTTTGAACTTCTTTTTGACATGACTTATCTTTCTAGTAATTTCTTTGCTTTTTCTGTGTTTTTAAAATGGAGTTTGGCACAATAATCCAGAGCTTTCATCCCGTAGGTCTGAAGCAATTTAGCGGCCACTTGGTCTGATTTAGCTCCTGCTCCACTAGGAAGATTAAAACCCAGTTCCTTGCCCAGATCTTCCAGATTTTGAAGGAAGAGATTGCGGGCGATGATGGAGCTAACTGCCACAGCTAGATACTTGCTTTCGGCTTTTTCTTCCAACTCAATGGCTTGCGTGACCTGATTTTTTTCAGCTTTTACGTATTTTTGGTAGTTTTTAGTAGTTGTAAAGGCATCGATCACAATTCGCTCTGCTTGGACTCCTTTATTTAACAGAAGGTAGATGGCCTGATTGTGCAGGGCTACTTTGACTGAAACAGCATTGTAACCAGAAGCGATCACTTCATTGTACTTCTTTGGAGACAATAAGAGTGCTTGGTGCTGGATATTTTCCTCAAGGAGAGGAGCCAATTGCTGAATTTTTCGATCATCCAAGGTCTTCGAATCACCAACACCAAGCTTTTTGAGCCAGTCGTGCTGGTCAGGTGTGACAAAGGATGCAACAACGGTGAGTCCACCAAAATAAGAGCCGTTTCCGACCTCATCGGTTCCGATCATGGCTAGATCTTGTCGTGCAGATGAAGTAGAACGCTTAAGGTTCCCAGCATCTTGCCCGAAAAAGTTCAGGTAAGGAGTGAGGTCATTGCCCTGGAGCAGGACCTTTCCAGACTTGTAGATCGAAACGGTCGCTCCCTCTAGTCGAAAGAAATAATCCATATGAGGGTTCTTGCTTTGAGTGAGAGAACTGCGATAGGTATGGACAAAATCAAGGATTTGCTCCTGTGTTGGAGTGAGTGTCATACTTTCCATAACCACTATTGTACCACAAATTCAGGGAGAGAGGGAGCAAAAAGAAAGAAAGAATCCACTGGAAAATCCCTGTGAAGAGGGGCTTTGCTACTGACAAAGCTAGCCTTTTTTGGTATAATACCGTGAGGTGATTTTTATGGCGAGCTTAAATAGATATAAATTTACATTTGGAAACAAAGCGCTCACTTTAACAACCAACCATGATAATTTGTTTATGGAAGAAGTCGAACGTGTTGCGAAAGAAAAATACCAAGCAATTAAGGAACAAATGCCAGAGGCCGATGATGAAACCATCGCTATCTTATTGGCAGTAAATAGTTTGTCTATGCAACTGAATCGCGAGATTGAGTTTGACGACAAAGAAACAGAATTAGATGATTTTCGTCGCAAAGCTTTAGACGACTTAAAGGATAAATCATCCAAATAAGAGGAGATACATGTTAACTTTCTTAATCTTATTGATTTTGGCATGGAGCTTTTATATTGGCTATGCAAGAGGCATCATCCTCCAATCCTATTACTTTCTAGTGACCTTGGTAGCCCTCTTGATTGCAGGTGGTAGCTACAAGGGACTGGCTAAGGTTTTGTCTCTATGGGTTCCTTTTTCGAGTCCCACCCAGCAATCGGTAAATTATTTTTATGCCAACCGCTACCTGTTTCAATTAGATGACATCTTTTATGCAGGATTAGCTTATGTGTTGATTTTTGTGCTGGTTTATTTGATCGGCCGCGTGATTGGAATCTTTATGCACTTGGTTCCCCAGCCAGAAAAATTGGAGGATCGCAAGTATCAAATTGGAGCAGGTGTGATCGCCGTCGTGATAACCCTCTTGGTGATCCAGATGGGCTTGACTATTCTCTCAACAGTTCCCATGGCTTCCATCCAAAATAGACTAAATGCAAGTGGATTGATCCGCTTTATCATCCTTCATACCCCGATCAGTTCCAGCCTGTTCCACAACTTGTGGGTGACTGCGATTATCGGAGCTTAAGGAGCAAAAATGAAGAAAGGAGTGAGACAAGTCCGATTCAAGGAAGGACGCTCACTTTTTTTGTAGGAGAAACATGAATAAAAAAATCTTAGATATTCTGGAGTTTGACAAGGTCAAGCAACTCTTTGAACCCTATCTACAGACAGAACAAGGGGAGATGGAGCTAGCAGTCCTTACTCCAACTGATAAAAAAGAAACCATCGAAACGGCCTTTATTGAGCTAGAAGATATGGAGCAGATTCTCTTGGAAGAGCCTCGCTTTGCCGTGTCGACCATTCAAGATGTCCGTCCAGTGGCCAAGCGTTTGGAGATGGAGGCGGCCCTCAATATCGATGAATTATTAGCGCTAAAAGCAGTCCTTCGGGTAACACATGAGCTCAAGGATTTCTACGACAACTTGGAAAATGTTCGTCTGGAAAGGCTCCATCGCCTCTTTGACAACTTGGTAGATCTGCCCCGCCTACAAGGTGGGCTTCAAGCCATCAACGAAGGAGGCTTTGTCGAGTCTTTTGCCAGCGAAAAATTGGCCAAAATTCGTCGCCGCATCCAGGAAAATGAACACCAGGTCAGAGAGATTCTACAAGACCTGCTGAAAAGCAAGGCCGATATGTTAGCGGATGCTGTGATTGCTAGCCGGAATGGACGCAATGTTCTACCGGTAAAAAACACCTATCGCAACCGGATTGCAGGGGTGGTCCACGATATCTCAGCCAGTGGGAATACCGTTTATATCGAACCTCGTGCAGTGGTCAATCTCAATGAAGAAATCGCCAACCACCGAGCAGATGAACGGTATGAAATCATTCAGATTCTGGAGGAATTGTCTGACAGCCTGCGCCCCCATGCGGCAGAGATTGCTAACAACGCTTGGATTATCGGTCACTTGGACTTGATCAAGGCCAAGTATCGGTTTATGCGCGATTTCAAGGCAGTGGTACCAGAGGTTAGCAGTAATCGCTCTATTCAGCTCTTGCAACTACGTCATCCCTTGATTGAAAATGCCGTCGCGAATGACCTGCATTTTAGCGAGGACTTGACTGAAATCGTGATTACCGGTCCCAATACAGGGGGGAAAACCATCATGCTAAAAACGCTGGGACTAGCGCAAATTATGGCCCAGTCTGGTCTTCCCATCCTAGCGGATCCAGGTAGTCGTGTGGGCATCTTCTCACAAGTCTTTGCAGATATTGGAGATGAACAATCGATCGAGCAGAGCTTGTCGACCTTCTCCAGTCATATGACCAATATCGTATCTATCTTACATCAAGTAGATACCGCCTCCTTGATCCTTCTGGATGAGTTAGGAGCTGGAACCGACCCTCAAGAAGGGGCTGGTCTTGCTATTGCCATCCTAGAAGACCTGCGCTTACGAGGGATTAAGACCATGGCGACGACCCACTATCCAGAGCTCAAGGCCTACGGGATTGAGACTGCAGGGGTGCAAAATGCCAGCATGGAGTTTGACACAGCGAGTCTTCGTCCGACCTATCGCTTCATGCAAGGGGTGCCTGGTCGCTCCAATGCCTTTGAGATCGCCCGTCGTTTGGGCTTATCTGAGACCATTATCCAGGATGCCATGAAGATGACCAATACGGACAATGATGTCAATCAGATTATTGAAAAACTGGAGGCGCAGACCTTAGAAAGTCGCAAGCGCTTGGATACCATTCAAGAAGTGGAGCAAGAAAATCTCAAATTCAATCGCGCTCTTCGAAAGCTCTATAACGAACTGACTCGAGAGAGGGAAACAGAGCTCAATAAGGCAAGAGAAGAAGCCAAGGAAATTGTGGATATGGCACTTTCAGAGAGTGATCGCATCCTTCAAGGTCTTCACGCCAAATCTCAGTTGAAACCACATGAGATCATTGAGGCCAAGGCTCAGTTAAAAAAACTAGCTCCTGAGACCGTCGATCTTTCTAAAAATAAGGTCTTGAAAAAAGCCAAGAAGGCGCGTGCACCTAAGGTCGGAGATGAGATCCTGGTTATCAGCTATGGGCAACGCGGGACCCTAGTCAATCAACTCAAAGATGGACGCTGGGAGGCCCAAGTCGGCTTGATCAAGATGACCTTGGAAGAAAAAGAATTCAACCTTATCAAGGTTGAAAAAGAAGCGGCTCAACCTAAGAAACGCCAGGTGAATGTCGTCAAGCGCTCCAACACGAGCGGGCCGAGAGCGCGTCTGGACCTCCGTGGAAAACGCTATGAAGAGGCTATGCAAGAGCTAGATGGTTTTATCGATCAGGCTCTGCTCAACAACATGGCTCAAGTCGATATCATCCACGGGATCGGTACAGGGGTCATCCGTGAAGGGGTGACAAAATACCTCCGCCGCAACAAGCATGTCAAGAGTTTTGAATATGCCCCACAAAATGCAGGTGGAAGCGGCGCAACTATTGTTACGTTTAAAGGCTAAGTTAAGCCCTAGCTTTTCATTAGCTAGGGTATAGAACGTAGACTAAATTTTTAAAAAGAAAAATAAGTTAAGAAATTCTGCAAAGAAATATAAATCTGTCCCATTTTTAGAATAAATTAAGAAAATACCGAAACTTTCCGCCGTGAGAAAAGTGCCTGAAACAATACAGTTTCAGGCACTCGGAATTATTGAGACCTTAGGCTCAATAATTAGTCATGGAACTTCTTCGAAGTTCGCTGACGTCCGTGCTCACCTAAGGAAAGTTTCTAAGATAACTTTTTCTTCAATCTGAATCTAGCTGATAAACAGCTAGGTTTTTTTAAAATTTTCATAATGAACCGGATTAAAAGAAATTGAAAACGATCCGTTTTCAAATTGGATTTTCAGTAGGTCCTCCTTTTTAAAAGTGCTATAATAGAGGCAATGAATGATTTGGGAGGATACGCATGCGTAAACGTGAAAGTGCTGATTCGTGTACAACGATTCTAGTCGGAAAAAATGCTAGCTATGATGGTTCGACCATTGTAGCACGAACAGAGGATTCTCAAAATGGCGTTTTTACGCCCAAGAAATTGATCGTGGTCAAACCGGAAGATCAACTGCGTCATTACAAGTCAGTATTATCAACTTTTGAAATCGACTTGCCAGATAATCCAGTTCGCTATACATCGGTTCCAGATGCGATTCCTAAGGACGGGATCTGGGGAGAAGCTGGGATCAATATCTACAATGTAGCTATGAGTGAGACAGAGACCATTACGACCAATAGCCGTGTGCTAGGGGCAGATCCTCTTGTAGAGAGTGGCATCGGTGAGGAAGACATGCTGACCTTGGTCTTGCCTTATGTCAAGACAGCCCGCGAAGGGGTCTTGCGTCTCGGGAAGATTTTAGAAGAGTATGGAACTTATGAATCCAACGGGATCGCCATTTCAGATGTGAATGAAATCTGGTGGTTGGAGACCGTCGGAGGTCACCACTGGATGGCGCGCCGTGTCCCTGATGATGCCTATGTGACCAACCCCAACCAACTGGGAAGTGATTATTTTGAATTTGGCAATCCCGATGAGTTTCTTTGTGACCCGGATCTTGAACATTTTGTCACAGAGCACCATTTGATTCTGGATCAAGAAGGGAAAGGTTTTAATCCACGTTATGCCTTTGGTAGCCAAAAAGACAAGGATCGCCACTACAATACACCGCGGGCTTGGGCCATCCAGCGTTTCCTCAATCCTGAAATCGAGCAGGATCCACGGAGTTTTGAGATTCCTTGGTGTCAAAAACCTTATCGCAAGGTAACGATTGAAGATGTCAAATATGTCTTGAGCAACCACTACCAAGACACTATCTACGATCCTTATGGTCCTGAAGGAGATCACGTGAGTCAACGGACCTTCCGGACGATCGGGATCAACCGGACCAGCCAGACAGCGATTCTGCAATTGCGTCCCAATAAACCACAAGAAACGACAGGCATCCAATGGATTTCTTATGGCTCCATGCCTTACAATACAGCCGTTCCTTTCTTTACCCAAGTGGATACAACGCCAGACTACTTTGCCAATACGACGGCTAAGGTGACAACGGATTCCTTCTACTGGGCCAACCGGATTATTGCCGGACTAGCAGATCCTCACTATGCTCACCATGTTGGTGATTTGGATGATTACCAAGAAACGACAATGGCCTGGGGACATGCGCGCATCAATAAAGTCGATCGTGCACTTGCAGCAGGTGAAACCGTTGATTTTGAGGCGGAAAACCAAGCCATGAGTGATCAAATCCAGGAAGCGACAGATCAACTCTTGGATAAGATTTTGCTCGATGCTAGCAACCTCATGACCAATCACTTCTCCTTGAGTGATTAAAAAGCGTATATTTTCAGGAAGTTTCCAAGACATTTTCAGAAATGATTGACAATCTTTTGAAAATCGATTAAAATAGAGAAAATTACATACGACCGAATGAAGTTTGCAGGAGCGTGAGTGACTGTGAATGGACGGAACTCTGGAGAGACCAGAAATGGCACCGAAGGGGCAAGGTAGAGGATACATCTACTCAAACTCTCAGGTAAAAGGACAGAGCGAAAGATAGGGGAAGTCCCCTATTTTAAGCAGGACCAGAGTACATGTTTGACATGTGCTCTTTCTTTTTCTCTTTTCTGTCGAGCGGTCGATGAAAAAGGAGACAGAAAATGGATCATGTATTGCAATTTTTTCAGCAGCTCGATAATCTAGTGTGGGGCGCCCCGCTGTTGGTGCTCTTGGTAGGAACAGGGATCTACCTGACCTTTCGCTTGGGCTTGCTTCAGATACGCTACCTTCCAAAAGCTTTTCGCCTGATCTTTACAGAAGATGAGGGCCATGGGGATATCTCGAGCTTTGGAGCTCTTGCGACGGCTCTAGCGGCTACTGTAGGGACGGGGAATATTGTAGGGGTGGCTACAGCGATTCAGACAGGTGGCCCAGGTGCCCTCTTTTGGATGTGGATGGCAGCCTTCTTTGGAATGGCGACCAAGTATGCAGAAGGGCTCTTAGCCATTCGTTATCGGACCAAGGATGACAACGGTCATATCTCAGGTGGTCCGATGTACTACATTCTTCACGGGATGGGAGAGAAGTGGCGACCACTGGCTATTTTCTTTGCAGTTGCAGGAGTGCTGGTAGCCCTCTTTGGGATCGGAACCATGACCCAGGTTAATTCCATTACGGGATCCCTTCAAGCTAGTTTTGGAACAACTCCAGAAGTGGCTAGTGTAGTGATTGCTCTAGTGGTTTCGACCATCATCTTTGGTGGAATTCACTGGATTTCCAAAGTCTCTGAAAAAGTGGTTCCTTTTATGGCTGCTGCCTATATCTTTGCGACTGTCACGATCATTGTCTTGCATCTGGACCAATTGCTTCCAGCCTTGAAATCGGTATTTTCAGGTGCTTTCACAGGGACTGCAGCCATGGGAGGTTTCGCAGGAGCAACAGTCAAAATGGCTATCCAAAAAGGGGTGGCGCGTGGAGTTTTCTCTAATGAATCTGGTCTCGGATCTGCCCCAATTGCAGCGGCAGCGGCGAAGACCAATGAGCCAGTCGAGCAGGGCTTGATCTCCATGACAGGAACCTTTATTGATACCATTATCATCTGTAGTTTGACAGGACTTTCGTTATTGGTTTCAGGTGAGTGGATGGCTAAGGGCAGCACTAGTACCTTGACTCAGGATACGTTTACAGGCGTCTTTGGTCCAGTCGGAGGCATCATTCTAACGCTATGCTTGGTGCTTTTTGCGACCACGACCATACTTGGATGGTCTTATTACGGAGAGCGGTGTTTCGAATTCCTTTTTGGCGTCAAACATATCAACCTCTATCGGACCTTCTTTGTTTTTATGGTTGGACTAGGAGGTTTCCTTAAGCTGGATCTGGTCTGGGTGATTGCGGATATTGTGAATGGGCTGATGGCTTTGCCCAACCTAATTGCCCTCTTAGCCCTCTCCCCTGTCATCATCGAAGAAAGCAAACAATACTTTAAGAAATAAGAAAACCCAGATCGATGGATCTGGGTTTTCTTGTCTATTTGAGATAGGCTCATTTAATAGCGTTTTTCTTTTGGCCAGCTGCTCATTTCGGCGATGGCAGTGAAGAGCACATCTGTCGAAGAGTTGAGGGCTGTTTCACAAGAGTCTTGGATGACCCCGATGATAAAGCCGACGCTGACGACTTGCATGGCCAAATCATTGGTGATACCAAAGAGGCTACAAGCAACAGGGATGAGAAGGAGAGATCCTCCCGCAACTCCAGATGCTCCACAAGCAGAGATAGCCGCTACCACACTTAGAATGAGCGCAGTTCCAAAGTCAACCTGAATGTGCAAGGTATTGGCAGCAGCGAGCGTCAAAATATTGATCGTCACGGCTGCGCCTGCCATGTTTACAGTTGAACCAAGTGGAATGGAGACAGAATAGGTATCTGGATTCAGCCCCAACTCTTCACAGAGACGCATATTGACAGGGATGTTGGCTGCAGAACTTCTGGTGAAGAAGGCTGTTACCCCGCTGACACGGAGGCATTTAAAAACAAGGGGATAAGGGTTCTTGCGAATCATGAAAAAGACGATCAATGGATTGATGACCAGGGCTACAAAGGCCATGGTACCAACCAAAACAAGCAAGAGGATCCCGTAGTTACTAAGGGCACTGAGTCCTTGGCCAGCGATGGTCGTGAAGACCAAGCCTAAGATCCCAAATGGAGCTAGGTTGATAATCCACTCAACAATTTTTGAAGTGATGTCTGCTAGGGTTTGGAGGAGGTCCTTACTATGTTCGCTCGCCTCTCTCATGGCAATCCCAAAGACAGTTGCCCAAGAAAGGATCCCAATGTAGTTGGCTTGCTGCAAGGCGTTGACCGGGTTGTCGACGATCTTGAGCAAGAGGTTACTAATCACTTCGCCAATCCCGTTTGGAGAGGATCCTTCAGCGGCCTTTCCAGTCAGGGTAATGGTGATTGGGAAGATGTAATTGACCAAAACAGCGACGAAGGCAGCTGCAAAGGTTCCTAGGAGGTAGAGGACGATGACCTTTTTCATATTGGTCTCTGTCCCTTTTTGGTGTTGGGAGAGGGCATTTGCGACGAGCGCAAAGACCAGAAGGGGTGCGATCGCACGGAGCCCTCCAACAAAGAACTGACCTAAGAGTCCAATGCCAGATGCTTTCGGGAAGATAAGGGCTAGGATAACACCAAGTACAATCCCGATTGCGATCCTTTTCATAAGGTTGGTTTTATTCCAAGTGGTAATCAATCGATGAATCATGTAGGACCTCCTTAAAAAATAATTAAGGAATATTATACGATAGTTAGGGGGGGAAAGCAATGAAATTTTCAAAAAATAGCCTTATTTCCGAATATTTGATATAATCATACTATTCTTTGATAGAAAGGCCCGAATAAATGAGTCAAGCTTTCCAACGTTATTTCAGTAAAATAGACTGGACGAAGATTTTTGATGATCTGATATCAAAATGTATCTCTCTGATTTTTGTCTTTCTTTTATTTTTTATTGCTAAAAAGGTCATCCATAGCCTGGTTAAGCGGATATTAACCCCATCCTTTAAGTATACGGTGCAGGATGAAGCCCGTAAAAATACGATTCTCCGTTTGGTTGAGAGCCTTTTAAACTATTGTTTGTATTTCATCTTGATCTACTGGATTTTGTCGATTCTAGGTCTTCCGGTCTCTAGTCTCTTGGCTGGTGCTGGGATTGCTGGGGTGGCGATTGGGATGGGAGCCCAGGGTTTTCTTTCCGATTTGGTCAATGGTTTCTTCATCCTTTTAGAACGCCAGTTGGACGTGGGAGACAATGTTCGTCTCACGAATGGGTCTATTAATATTGCCGGCATCGTCAGCAGTGTCGGGATTCGGACGACCCAGGTGCGGGACTTTGATGGGACTCTCCACTTTGTTCCGAATCGCAACATCACCGTCGTCAGCAATCTCTCACGTGGCGATATGCGCGTGCTAATCGATATTCCGCTAGATGCAAATACCGATCTCGACAAGATCTATCAGGTGATTGCTCAGGTCAATCAGTCTGAACAAGACAAACACCCAGAAGTGTTGACAGGTCCTACGATTTTAGGCCCACAGATTGAAAAAAATGGTCGTTATTCCTTCCGCATCGCGATGACTGCGCAAAATGGAACCCAGACGACTGTCTATCATACCTACTATAAACTCTACCATGATGCCTTGATGGAAGCAGGGATTAGCCTACCGACAGGAAAGAACGGGATCATGTAATAAGAAAAGCTCAGAAATTAGAATGTAGACAAGATCCTCTTAGAAACTTTCCTTAGGTGAGAACGGACGTCAGCGAACTTCGAAGAAGTTCCATGACTAAACCAAGATACAAAGGGCGTCTGCGGATAAAGTCAAAATAGGAAGTTTGACGCAGAATCTTTCGATTCTAGGAGGACTTATCTTTTTGACACAATCCGCAGCCCGTGTTCAATTCGTTTTGAACCCCTTCGCTTTTCAATTTTTGGGCTCAGGCTAAAACAGTTCCCCGAACTGTTTTACTCTCAAAACTCCCGAGTGCCTGAAACGATATTGTTTCAGGCACTTTTCTCACAGCGGAAAGTTTAAGTAGACGATTGAATCATTCTATCGAATAAATTAATTTATGAACCAATTTTTTACATTTTTTAACACAAAAAAGAGGCTGGGGCAAAAGTCCTAGCCTCTCAATTATTTTTGGATTGTCGAGCAAGACGCAGTGGTTGAGTGGGCTCTACTACGCTGATTTCATCAGCTTTTACAGCCCTACTCAACTGTGCGGAGGTGGGACGACGAAATCGAATTCTAACGAATTACCGATTTCTGTCCCACTCTCTATTTTAAGTAGCAGTATTTGAAATCCAGCTTTTTAATCTGGTCCCAATTTTTTCGAGCCTCTGGTGGCAAGACGATGAGTTGCTGGCGCAACATCGTCGTGATTTCGAGATTTAAGGATTCGATGGGGAGGGCAATGGCTACGGAACTTTTTGCCCTTTGGATCTTGTCCATGCAATATTCAATATGATGGCAAGCTGCACCGGTCTGTGATTGACGGCTAGCTGCGATTTCTTGTCGCATATTGGAGAGTAATTGGACCAATTCAGACTTAAGGAATTCGATCGTATCTGATTTTTCTTGAGCTAAAAGAAACATAAGCACACCTCCTTTTGCTATAGTTTAATACTAATTTATTAAAAATGCAAGGGGGTAAAGTAAAAAAAATAAAATTTTTTTAGAAAAAGATACAGAAAAAGAGAGGGCTCACATCTCCCCACTAGAGACAGTCGAGTCCCTTATCTAAAAAATGGCTTTTCTCCCTTGGTCGGGTTGACTTGACAGAGGTCTGTAGCTATAAAAAAACTCCTGAAACATACTGGTTTCAGGAGTTGAGAGGCTTTGACCCGAAGGTCTTAAAGAAAAATATCGATTGATTATACAAGACCTTGTGCAATCATCGCGTTTGCAACATTTTCAAAGGCAGCGATGTTGGCACCTGCAAGGTAATCTTTACCAAGACCGTAAGTTTCTGCAGTTGTTTTAGCAGTGTTGAAGATGTTGGTCATGATGTCTTTCAAACGTCCGTCCACTTCTTCGCGTGTCCATGAAAGACGTTGGCTGTTTTGGCTCATTTCAAGAGCAGATACAGCAACCCCACCAGCATTGGCTGCTTTAGCAGGTCCGTAAAGAATACCATTTTCTTTGTATACGTTGATGGCATCGATGTTACTTGGCATGTTTGCTCCTTCAGAGACAACTTTCACACCTTGAGCAACCAAGCGTTTCGCTGCTTCGCCGTTGATCTCATTTTGAGTTGCACATGGAAGAGCGATGTCATAGTTACCAGCATAAGTCCATACAGAACCTTCGTAGTAAGTAGCAGTTGGTTTTTCAGCAGCGTATTCAGTCAAACGAGCACGACGTTTTTCTTTAACATCTGTAAGAAGGTCGAAGTCAATACCGTTTTCGTCGATCACGTAACCATTTGAGTCAGATACAGAGATAACAGTTGCACCAAGTTCAGTTGCTTTTTGAAGAGCGTATTGAGCAACGTTACCAGAACCTGAGATTACGACTTTCTTACCAGCAAAGCTGTCGCCGTTGGCTTTGAGCATTTCTTCAGTGTAGTAAACCAAACCATAACCAGTTGCTTCTGGACGGATCAAGCTACCACCGAAACCAAGAGGTTTACCAGTCAAGACACCAGCATCAAATTGGCGAAGGCGTTTGTATTGACCGTAAAGGTATCCGATTTCACGTCCACCAACCCCGATATCACCAGCTGGGACATCAAGAGAAGGACCGATGTGTTTTTGCAATTCAGTCATGAAGCTTTGGCAGAAACGCATCACTTCAGCGTCTGTTTTTCCTTTAGGATCGAAGTCAGATCCACCTTTACCACCACCGATAGGAAGACCAGTCAAGACGTTTTTGAAGATTTGTTCAAAACCGAGGAATTTCAAGATCCCTTGGTTAACAGTTGGGTGGAAACGAAGACCACCTTTGTAAGGACCTACAGCAGAGTTGAATTGAACACGGTAACCACGGTTTACTTGGATGTTTCCTTCACGGTCAACCCAAGGAACACGGAAAGAAATTACGCGTTCAGGTTCTGTAATACGAGCCAAAATGTTTTCTTCGATGTATTCAGGATGTTTTTCAAAAACAGGTTCCAAAGTGCTGAGGAACTCTTCAACAGCTTGAAGGAATTCAGCTTCGTGGCCGTTACGAGCTTTTACAGTTTCGAAAGTGCTTTGGATATATTCTTTAGCAGTTGTCATGTTAATTCTCCTTTGTGAATGAAACGAAAACCAGCAAACCCGCTAGGGGAGTGGTTTTGAGACAGTTGACAAACAATGTCATGTTTTATTACATGGATCATTATAGCAGACTTTTTTTGGCTTGTAAAGAAAAAAGTTGAATTTTCTGAAAATTTTATCGTAACTAGGAAAGTCCGAATGTTTGGAAGAATTTTTAGCTTTGATTGTCCGGAAGCTTCCAAGTGATGGTATAATGAAAGAAGAAAATAGAGAGCATCCCGAACGATTCTGTTGGTGGTGTTTCAAAAAAGGAGTACAAGATGGTATCGACAAAAACGCAAATTGCTGGTTTTGAATTTGACAACTGCTTGATGAATGCGGCAGGTGTAGCCTGTATGACTACTGAGGAATTAGAAGAAGTGAAGAACTCAGCTGCGGGAACCTTTGTGACCAAGACAGCGACCTTAGAATTCCGTGCTGGTAATCCAGAGCCACGCTACCAAGATGTGCCGCTTGGTTCGATCAATTCGATGGGGTTACCTAACCAAGGGTTGGACTATTATTTGAATTACTTATTGGAGTTGCAAGAAACGGATCCTGACCGGACCTTCTTCTTATCTCTCGTCGGCATGTCTCCTGAAGAAACTCATACTATCTTGAAAAAGGTGCAAGACAGTGACTTTAAAGGCTTGACAGAGTTGAACCTATCTTGTCCCAATGTCCCTGGGAAACCTCAGATAGCCTATGATTTTGATACGACAGATCGGATCTTGTCTGAGGTCTTTGCCTATTTCACCAAACCTCTAGGGATCAAGTTGCCCCCTTATTTTGATATCGTTCATTTCGACCAAGCAGCAGCGATCTTTAACAAATACCCGCTTAAGTTTGTCAACTGCGTCAATTCGATCGGAAATGGCCTCTACATCGAGGATGAATCCGTGGTGATCCGTCCGAAGAACGGATTTGGTGGGATTGGTGGAGAATACATCAAACCAACGGCTCTCGCCAATGTCCATGCCTTTTACCAACGTCTGAACCCAGAAATTCAGATTGTGGGGACAGGGGGCGTCTTGACTGGTCGCGATGCTTTTGAGCATATTCTTTGTGGGGCTAGTATGGTGCAAATCGGAACGACACTCCATAAAGAAGGAGTAGGAGCTTTTGACCGCATCACTGCGGAGCTCAAAGCCATCATGGAAGAAAAAGGCTACCAAAGCCTGGAAGACTTCCGTGGGAAATTGCATTACATTGACTAATCTTTCGAAAAGAACTTCCTCAAGTGGAAACTTGGGGAAGTTTTTTATGAGAGTGGGACAGAAATCGGTAATTCGTTAGAATTCAATTTCGTCGTCCCACCTCCGCACAGTTGAGTAGGTCTGTAAAAGCTGATGAAATCAGCGTAGTAGAGCCCACTCAACCACTGCGTCTTGCTCGACAATCCAAAAATAATTGAGAGGCTAGGACTTTTGTCCCAACCTCATTCTGTTCCTAGTTTTAGGAATTTTCCATTTCTATAGAGAGAAAAAGGTGTACAATGGAGGTGAAAAGGAAGGTGATTTCTATGGAAGAAAGGGATGTGATTCAAGAGGCAAGAACGACGATCAGCCTTCTTCAAACAGCCTTTTTGAAAGGATGCACCCCCAGTCCAGATGCCCTTCGATTTCGAGAAAATCTAGATCAGATGTTGAAAGGCTTACGAAAGGCTAGGCGGGTAGACAATCGTCTGTTGATTGAGTTAGAAAAGTTTTATCAGACTGCCAGTCTATTGATTGGTCTGGGCGGGCTAGCATTGAACGAAGAGGCCTTTCAAGCTTGGCGAGCTTATGATCACTGGCATTACGAGGTTGTGAAGCCTCAGTTACAGGTCTATGGACCGACGGTGCTTTTGTAGTTGATGTGCCTGGTGCTTGTCCACAGATATTCAGAGGAGGTGTTGGTCATGGTAGTCCTTCATGATTTTCTACATCAGTTAATCCTATCGTTTTGGAACTTTTATTACTCGCTCTTTTTCTTATTTGAAAAATAAGAAGGACTGAATCCCTTTTACATATAGTAGAAGGGATTTTTGATGCAGAATCCTTGAAAATCTGAGGCTCTTGGATTATGATGGAGCTAATAGATGAGAAGTGTTCCTTTTAGGGAATGCAGGAAGCGAGGAAAAAAGATGGCAGAGATTTATCTAGCAGGTGGCTGTTTTTGGGGCTTAGAGGAATATTTTTCACGGATCCCCGGTGTAGAAGAGACGACGGTGGGCTATGCCAATGGCCAGGTAGAAACGACCAACTACCAACTGATCAAGGAAACGGATCACGCAGAGACTGTAGAAGTCATCTACGATCCAGATAAAATCACCCTACGGGCGATTCTGCTCTACTATTTCCGGGTGATCGATCCCTTGTCCGTTAACAAGCAGGGAAATGATCGAGGCCGCCAATATCGGACCGGTGTCTATTATACAGACGAAGCAGACCGTGAAGTGATTGCCCAAGTGTTTGCGGAAGAAGAGAAGCAACTGGGCCGCAAAATCGCGGTTGAGTTGGAACCCTTGCGCCACTATATCTTGGCTGAGGACTACCACCAAGACTACCTCAAGAAGAATCCTGGAGGCTATTGCCATATCGATGTGACGGATGCTGAGCAGCCCTTGATTGATCCAGCAGCCTATCAGAAGCCAGATCAAGAAACCTTAAAGGCGAAACTGACAGCAGAACAGTACCAAGTCACCCAAGAAAGTGCGACGGAACGTCCTTTCCACAATGCCTATGATCAGACCTTTGAAGAGGGGATCTATGTGGATATTACGACGGGGGAACCTCTCTTTTTTGCCAAGGATAAGTTTGCGTCTGGCTGTGGATGGCCAAGTTTCTCCCGTCCCATTGCCAAAGATGTCGTCCACTATTACCAGGACCATAGCCACGGGATGGAGCGGATCGAAGTTCGTTCCCGTTCAGGCAATGCCCATCTCGGACATGTCTTCACCGATGGACCAAAAGATCAAGGAGGGCTTCGCTATTGTATCAATTCGGCCTCGCTACGCTTTATTCCAAAAGAGGAAATGGAGCAAGAAGGTTATGGATATTTGTTAAAAGCTTTGAGATAATAGAAAAAGCATCTTAGAAACTTTCCTTAGGTGAGTACGGACGTCAGCGAACTTCGAAGAAGTTCCATGACTTAGTTTTGAACCTAAAGTTTCAAAACTCCCGAGTGCCTGAAACATCACTGTTTCAGGCACTTTTCTCACAGCGGAAAGTTTCAGTAGATATCTGTATCAGTGAAAATCGGGATGATGTTTTCTGCAATACCACTTGGGTTGCCTTAGGTAAGAAAAAGATCCACATTCGGAGAGACAGAAGCCACTTTTATAAATAAGGAGCATGATTTTCAAGTTAGGATGCTTTTTAAGGAAAATATGAAAAGGTTTTCGTTATTCTAACAAAATATGTGTTAAAATTAGTATAATATTTAATTTGTAGAGATGTACTGGTGATGAAAGATTTAAAAAAAGAGATTGGGAAAAAAATAAAATCTACACGACTAGATAGAAAATATACACAAGCAGATATTTGCGATGATGAATCTGAATTGACTATTCGGCAATTAGCCCGAATTGAGAATGGTCAGGCTATGCCAACTGTACCCAAATTAATATATTTAGCGAAAAAACTGAATGTCGAGGTTCAGTATATTGTTGATATTGACAAAATTGAAATACCAAAAGATTATCTAAGGTTAAAGAAAGAATTGGTAGATAGTCCGACCTATGCGGATCGAGAACGAATTGAGCGGAAACTAGCGATTTTAGAAGAAATTGGGGAATGTTACTACGATCGTCTTCCAGAGGATGAACAATTACTTATAGATGTGATTCAAGCGCGTCTAGATATTTATAATAGTTCTGATGTGAGATATGGTCTTGCTCTTTTAGAAGAATACTTTCAACAAATCTTAAAGAAAACAATTTATACGGTTAATGATTTGTTAATTATTGAACTCTACTTTTTTTGCTGTGCTGTAGGATTAGAAGATAAAAGGTATTTTCAGGAGTTGGCTGATAAAGTAATGCTTGACATAGATTATGGGGACAAGGAATACCTGACACAGTTGGAAAAAATATTGCTTGTTTTGCTAGCTCAGTTGGAAGAAAAATATACGCTTAAATATATTCAAACTTTCGAAGATGTAATTGATAAGACGAGACATGTTTATTACAAACCTATTATTTATATGTTTAAAGCGAAATATATGCTCCATGTGGAAAAGAACAAGGAGAAATCTGAGGAGTTGTATGGAAAGGCAATTACATTTGCTGAATTATTGGATGATGAAGTGCTGGTACAAAGATTATTAGAAGAAAAACAGAAAGATTTTTAGCAACCCGACGTTTAAGTCATGTTGCTTTTTTCATTTTATGTTAGACTGAAATCATAAAAAAGCAAAGATATCAGAAAACTTTATTTCCTACAGTAGGATATATAACTGTTTGTTGGATCGGTATATTTTGGATGTTGTAGGACGATTTTTTAGTTGATTCGTTTCCCAAACATTCATTTTAGAGAAAAGGAGTTTATGATGAAAAATAGAAATTTGTGGCGATCGATTTTTGCGCTTTCGGCTATGGTGACTCTGATTGGATTAGGATTTACTGCCTATAATCATTTTGTCTTTCATCAACCTTTTATGAATCAGACGACAAAAGGGTTGCTTTCGGCCTTTTTCCTAAGTCTTGTCATGGTTGCGATTAGCCTGTCTAAATCAAACGATAAGAAGTGATGATCGATCATTTACATGAATTCATCAACTGTGCAGGAGCAGGACGATGAAGCGTTTCTAAACAATGGCGCTTCTGTCCTGCTCTCTTTTTTCTCTTCTTAAAAATTGTGATACAATGAAGAGAAAGTATTTCAATGACAGCTCAATTTGTTGGCGGATCATTGGAGAAACTAGGTACGAAGAAGAGGTAGGAATGTTAGAGAAGTTGGAGAGTGTGAAAGGGACCATCAAAACGATGGGGAAAGAGCTATCGGCGGCCTTTGATTGGGCTTTTGATCGTCTCTTTTCAAGGATTGAGCTGACGAATGAACAGTTTGTCTATGTGCTCTTGTCAGTCGTTTTTATCGTGGCCAATGCCATCTTGTGGGTGCAAAAGTTCCAAGGTTTTCCGATCACCGCAACCGAACGGCCAGAGGTTGTGTACAAGGCAAAAACACCGGCTGATCAGATCCCTCATACAGCTCGGATTATGGCCAATGGAGACCAGCTCTATCATGATCTGGTCTATATGAGTGCACAAAAGGAAGATGGAAGCTATGATTTTCATGAAAATTATGAGTATGTCAAACCCTGGCTACAAAAAGCGGATCTAGCCTTGGGTGATTTTGAGGGAACCATTAACCCGAATTACTATTTGTCAGGTTATCCTCTCTTTAATGCACCAAGCGAAGTCGTACCAGCCATCAAGGATGCTGGTTATGATGTCATGGATTTGGGACACAACCATATCTTGGATTCAGGCCTAGATGGGGTCTATTCGACAGCCAAGGCCTTTGAAGATGCAGGCATCACACCTGTCGGTGTCTACACGCATGAAAAGAGAGGGCAAGCTCCCTTGGTGATCAAGGAAGTGAATGGCATCAAGATTGCTATTCTAGCCTATGCTTACGGCTTTAATGGGATGGAAACGACGCTCACTCCAGAGGAGCAAGCAGATGTCTTGTCTGATTTGGATGAAGAGCGGATGAAGGCGGAGATCCAAAAGGCAGAGCAAGAGGCCGATATTACTATTGTTATGCCCCAGATGGGAATCGAATACCAGTTGGAGCCGACAGAAGAGCAAAAAGAGCTCTACCATAAGATGATTTCATGGGGAGCTGATATTGTCTTTGGCGGGCATCCCCATGTTGTAGAGCCTGCTGAAGTGGTCAATAAAGATGGTCAAAACAAGCTCATCATCTACTCGATGGGGAATTTCCTTTCTAATCAGCGTCTGGAAACCATGGGGGACGTGGAGACCGCCCAGTGGACAGAGCGAGGAGTCTTGATGGATGTGACCATCGAAAAGGTCGGCCGCAAGACACGGATTAAGACGGCTACTGCTCATCCAACCTGGGTCAGTCGGACTCCAAAGGGAACCTATTCTCCTGAAGGTTATGAGTTGTACAACTACCAAACCTATATTTTGGAAGATTTTATCAAGGGTGGCAAATACCGCGATAAGTTAGATGAGGAGACCAAGGAGAGAGTGGACACGGCTTATCGAGAAATGAAGGAACATGTTCACTTGGACTGGCCTCAGAGTGGAAAGGAATAGAGCATGGAAGGAAATGTGAACTGGATCCCGCTTGGGATCCTAGGATTGATAGTGGTGATTTGGGCAACCAAATTTCTTACAGCCATCCGCCTCAAGCAAAAGCTGAAGAAGGCTTGGGATGGGGCGCCTTTCTTTCGCAAGAAAGACACAGAAGAAAGTTTGATAGATAGTCTGGCTTATCCAGCTAAGGGAAGGACGATCGATAGCCAAGTGGATGATCAGACCTGGCATGATTTGGCTTTGGATGCGGTCTTTGATCAGCTCAACTATACCCAATCGAGCCTTGGAGCAGAGGCTCTCTATCAAAAAATGCGCCTGCTGGAATTCCAGCCTCAGGACCAGCTTCATGACTTAGAAGCCTTCTTTGAAGAGCATCCTGATTTGCGCCTCAAGGTCCAGGTCATTTTCAACCAACTAGGCAAGAAGAACCACAACATGGCGCGGAGCATTGTCGCAAATCCCGGCAAGCATTATGCAGGTTTGCCCCTCTATCTAGCCTTGGCCTGCCTTCCCATTGTCTGTCTCTTTGCCATCCCCTTTGAGCCAGTCGGGGCGATTACCCTCTTGGTGATCAGTGTGGTCTTTAATATTGTCTTTTCGAGTTTGCACAATTGGTCCAATAAAATCCGTCTGGATAATGTTAGCTATCTGGTCCGCATCTTTGCTTCGGCAGAACGCTTGAGCCATCTAGCCTTGCCACAACAAGAAGCACTCAAGCAAGCGGTCAAACCCTTTAAGAAAACGCGGATCCTTGCCAGTGTCTTGCAGAGTCCAACGGGGACCTCTGAGATGGAAATTGTTCTCCTCTACCTCAACGTCCTCTTTTTACTCCCGCAGATCGCTCAGGTTTATATTTACAATCAGGTGAAGGCTCATCAAAAGGAGGCTCAGAAGCTTCTGGATCTCCTTGGAGAGATGGAAGTCGCCATTAGTCTCTTGCGCCACAAGCGAGACCTAGAAGTGGTCTGTCAGCCGGTCTTTACGGAAACGGGTGGCATTGAGGGAGAGACGCTCTATCATCCCTTGCTGTCCAATCCGATTGCGAATGATGTGCATTTTCAAAAAAATATGGTCATCAGTGGGGACAATGCGTCCGGGAAATCGACCTATTTGAAAACTGTCGCCATCAATGCCATTCTGGCTCAAGGATTAGGCTTTGCCTATGGAGAAAGATTGGCCCTTCCTTACGGTCATGTCCTAACGGCCATGGATGTGAGTGATGATATTGAAGTTGGAGATAGTTACTTCATCACTGAAAGTAAAGCTATTTTACGTATGATTCAGCATCTCAAAGAGCCTGGTTTTCATTACTTCTTTATTGACGAGCTCTTTAAGGGGACCAATACCATCGAGCGGATTGGATCAGGTCTTGGGATTGTCCGCTGGTTGGCTGCCCAAAACTGCCTCTACATGATTTCCAGTCACGATATTGAGCTGGTCGCAGCTTCTGGTGAGGTCAATGATAATTACCATTTTGACAGTCGCTATGTGGATGGCAAGATCGTCTTTGACTACCAGATCAAGCCAGGGTCAGCCGTGACCAAGAATGCGGTCAATACCCTGGAAAGCCTGCATTATCCAGAGGAGATTACGCAAACAGCCAAGGACTTGATTGACCAGTATGAAGAGACGGGGCACTGGTCTTTGAAAGAAATTGAAAAAGAATGAAAAATGAACGAAGGAGTTTGTAAATGATTGGTTTAGGGACCTTTTATAATGCCTTAGGAGTTGTATTTGGTGGGCTTTTAGGATTGCTCATCGGTCAACGTTTGTCAGAAGATTTTCATGAGACCCTTCTGAAAGTGACAGGAGTTGCTGTTTTTGTCTTGGGCATCGCAGGGACCTTGGAAAAGATGCTGGTGGTGCATGGAAGTCATGTAGAAAGTCACGGCAGTATGATGTTGATTCTGAGTCTAGTGATCGGGACCGTTATCGGGGAACTCTTGAAGATTGAGGAGGGCTTTGAGCGACTGGGAACCTGGCTGAAGAAAAAGACGGGCAACCAAGGTGATACCAGCTTTGTCGATGCCTTTATGACCACGGCCTTGACCATTTGTATCGGGGCTATGGCGGTGGTCGGAGCTGTCCAGGATGGCCTAACAGGCGACACCTCGACCTTGTTGGCTAAGGCTATTCTCGATATGGTTATCGTTCTGGTCTTGACCGTTTCAAAAGGAAAGGGTGCGATCTTTGCGGTGGTTCCACTCGTGATCCTTCAGGGATTGATCACGCTGTTGGCCCATTTGATCGCACCGATCATGACTCCGCAAGCCCTTTCGAATCTGTCCCTAGTTGGCTCCAGCCTCATTCTCTGTGTAGGGATCAATCTCATCTGGGGCAAACGAATCAAGGTCGCCAATCTCCTTCCAGCAGTGCTGATTGCCATTATTTGGGCCTTTGTTGGCTAAAAAGCAGAAGCTAACCGGTATAGATGGGTTAGCTTTTTTGCTTGTCCTTGTAGTCTTGTTAGAAAAATGAAGGTGCTCCGAAAAGAAAGGAATTCTTTTAAATGTGATAAAATAAGAAACAGGAGTGAAGATTGGATTCGTTTCGAAGGTGAAGGGTGAGTGAGTTATGATCAAACTAATTGCAACAGATATGGATGGGACCTTATTAGATGAGCGAGGAGAGGTGGATCTTCCGCGCCTGGAAAGGCTATTGGACCACTTGGATCAAAAAGGGATTCGCTTTGTCATTGCGACGGGAAATGAAATCCATCGCATGCGCCAGCTCTTGGGTCCTTTGGTCAAACGGGTGACCCTAGTCGTGGCCAATGGAGCTCGGATTTTTGAGGATGATCAAATGATTCTTGGGAAATTCTGGGATCGAGAACTAGTAGAGGCGGTTCTTGCTTATTTTAAGGGGCGGGAAATTTCAGACCAGCTGGTTGTGTCAGCTGTCAATGGTGGCTTTGTCAAGGAAGGAACGGTCTTTACAGAAGTTGAGAAATTCATGCAGCCGGAAGTGATTGAAGCCTTGTACAAGCGGATGAAGTTTGTTCCCGAATTGACAGCAGATCTATTTGATCAGGTGCTTAAAATGAGCTTGGTGGTTGGCTTGGATCGTCTCGATCAAGTGCGCCAGGAAGTCCAGCAGGCTTTTGGAGATCAGCTCATGGCAGTTTCGAGCGGTTTTGGCAGCATGGATCTCTTACAAGCCGGCATTCACAAGGCTTGGGGACTGGCTCAATTAATGGAGATGTGGCAACTTCATGCCAGCCAGGTTATGGCCTTTGGGGATAGCGGAAACGACATCGAAATGCTTGAAATGGCTGCTCACTCCTATGCTGTAGCCAATGCAGAGAAAGCTGTCAAGGCTGTTGCCAAACACTTAGCGCCGAGCCATCAGGAAGGTGGTGTCTACCAGGTGATCGAAGAGTATCTAGGATTAACCCCCTGGGAACAAGTGAAAGGAAAGAATTAGATGGCGGTACAACTGTTAGAAGACTGGCTCTTAAAGGAGCAGGAGAAAATCATAACAACCTATCGGGAACTCAATCAAGCCCCTTTGAAGGAGCCTGGTTTGATCTTTATCGGAGACTCCATCGTGGAGTATTTCCCCATTCATGAACTATTACAAAGTCCCAAACACATGGTCAATCGAGGAGTGCGAGGCTATAAGACGGATCTCCTTCGTGAGCATCTAGACGCCCATGTCTTTGGAACGGCGGTGGATCAGATCTTTCTCTTGATCGGGACCAATGATATCGGAAAAGAAATTCCTCAAAAGGAAACCTTAGACAATGTAGAAGCGGTCTTACAAGCAATTATGCGAGATTTTCCGCTGACCCACATCAACCTGATTTCGGTTCTACCGGTGAGTCAAGATGAGCGCTACAAACAAAAGGTCTATGTGCGGACCAATGAAAAAATTCAGGCCCTCAACCAGGCCTATCGCGAATTGGCCCAGGCCTACCACCAGGTCAGCTATATTGATGTGTATTCGTCTTTATTGGACGAAAAGGGGCAGTTGGCAGAAGCCTATACGACAGATGGCCTCCATTTAAGTGTGGCTGGTTACCGAGTTCTAGCCCAAGCTCTGCAGGAGACGTTATAGAGAAAACGTCTGTAGCAGGCAACTAGCGTTAACAGTAAAAGCCATGATTTACATGGTTTTTGGCTTGTAAATAATTAGAGTTCACCCAATTTTTTATACATACAAATAAGCGGGCTTCATGACAAAGCTCGCTTTTTCTGTTATGAAAGAAATAACTTATTTTCTAGTTTTTAGATAAATCATCTCTCCAAATATCCTTGACGGTCACATCCCCCCAATTCTTTGGGCTGAAGCGACTAGAGTAGATGGAGGTCCAATCTTTCAGGACTTTATTGCGGAGGACATCATCTGCTTCCTTGCGAATGCCTTCAATAGTCTTTCCATGCTCTGCCAGAAAGGCTTCCACTTGAGACTGTTGATAATATCTCACGCTATTCTCATCCTGATACCACATATAGCGTTCTATTTTTTTATTTGTTACACTATATGTATAACTTACATTTATTGTATTTTTTGTCTCAGGGAGTTTTATTCTCATAAAAATAAAAACTTCAGGTGCTCTATAATTCGAAAAATAAAATTGATAACCTAATTTCCCAATGTTTCTAGGCAAGGATGATGCTGTGTATTCAACACTATGTTTATAAACATCCTTTGAATCATTATCCGTAATATGGATATCATTTAAATTATTAAACACACTTTTACGCCATAAAAATTCAATATTCTGGTAATCACTCTTCTCATAATATATTTCATCAAAAATATTATGTATTCGCTGATGCTTATAGTACTGAAAACCACCAAAAGATAAACACAAGGCTATAAAAATTGAAATAAGTAGTAGTCTTTTTTTCATCCTTCTTCTCACACGCATCCATTCTTCTGTCAATTTACAGTTTTTTCAAGTTTACCGATCCACCACTCGCGCTTTAAAGTGGGCTGGCTTATCCTCTACATTGGTGATTGCGAATCTCCACGTTTTCCGAAAGCACCATAAATTCTCCAACCTAAAAGAAAGAGAATTACAGCTAGCGAACAGAACACTATTTGATGGAACAAATGTTCTAGAACAGTTTTTTTCATTTGTTCTACAACTGCATATAATCGCTTTTTAGCTTTCTCCGAACGTTGTTCCCAAACGGTCACTGAAGAACCTGTGCTACTTTCAATCACAGCTTGATTCTCAGCTGCTAATTTCAAATATCTCCCAGCATGACGAAGCCGTTTCTCTCCATTCAACCAACTAATTTCAACACGCTTGTCTCCTTGTAATCGATTATTATAACTGATGGATACCGCCTTATTCTCAGGGGAAATCTTACTTTCAATTTGACTATAGTCGTCCACCACATAGATAAGGCCGATGTTATGTCCATTTTCTTTCGATGTTACTAAATGAATATGCTCATCAAGAGCATGCCAATCCTGATCACTTTTATCTTGAATCCATTGAACCATACTGCTGTTCACATCCATCTTAGAAAATGAAATATATTGGTAGATCGGCTTCAAAATGAACAATAAAAAATAAACAAGCAAAACGAGTGAACAAAAGATAAATTTGTTTTTATTTTTCATTTACTTCTCCTCAATAAGATCATTTTTATCATGAATAATACTTAATAAGAAACGATTAAAAGTATACATTGGATCTCTTCCCCAATGTTCATATACTTCTGGATTTTCTTTAATTTTTGACTCAAGTGTTAACCATTTATCTTGTAAATGTAAAATTCCTTCATCATAATTCCCATTTCCTAAATTAACAACAAATTCGCGTGCTCTTGATTTAGTCTGCGACTCTACCTCATCATAATATTCACTTACAGTTTCAACGTAATCTCTGTTGTTTTTTATTCTATAATAAATATTCACTGCATCAAGATCAGCTTTATAATCGTCATTTCCCATACTTGGAGGAGCTCCGTTAGCACCTGCCACATCACCAAGATAACCTGCTCTCTCATTTAATATTCCGAATATAGTATCTGCTACTTCTTCCATTGGAGATTCATTAAAATAAGTGGAAATAACCGCATTTTGATGAGTATAATCGGCTTTACCACCAAATCTATCTAACATTTCTTCCAGTTGTTCTTTTTGTTGAGTATCTAATTCGTTAAAACTACTTATACCAAATATTGCATCTGCTGCTATGTTTAGTTTTTCTTCAACAATTTCTTTTGAATCACTTTCCTTTATTGCAACTAATCCCGAATACTTATGTTGATTCACTAACGCTTTTTTTATTAAATCAATTTTAGGATCTTTAAAACCAAGGTTATTCATCTCTTTTACAAAGTGTTCTTCTGCTTTTTGTGATGGTAATCCTGCAGTATAATACCATGAAATTCCTGAATAGGAGATTTCAGCCATTAACCGAATAAATTCTATGTTGGCTTTTTTTGCTCCATATTTATTTCTTAATTTTTCATACAAATCATATATTATTTTTGATTCAGTCTCATTAAAACCATAAGCAACTTGTAGAGTATTTATAAATCGTCCTTCTGAAAAAGATAAACTCTTATCAATTGGATTTAAGTCATGATTCTTAAGTGTAGTATTCTTCATTTTATCAAACCAAGTCATGTCTACACCGTCTACATAATAGTTACCATTATTATCGACAATAATCTTACTTAGCTGTGTGGCTCCCTGGATTGCTAAGGATAAAACTTGTAGGCTATCACTGAAATATTGAGAAACCTGCAACATAAACCATTCTAACTTCTCAATTTTGTCTTTCAGTTCGTCAATCCCCATCTGTAATTGGTATTCCAACTCATGTAAGGCATTATTTTTTGAGATATGATTTCCCAAATTTCCAGTTCCTAAAGCACCTATTATACTCCGAAGTTTTTCGTTTTCCCTTATCTGTGTCTTTACTTCTGCTAACTGTTTTTCTCTTGTTTCTTTCTGAGTTTTCAAATCATCTAAATCTAATTTCTTTCTGAGTTTTCAAATCATCTAAATCTAACTCGCTAAATCCTGAAATGACGGCATCTGCACTCTTATATGAGGACAACTCTGTCTGAATGTCATCTATAGCTGATTGAAGTTTTTTTATTGATGGAATGATGATCTCTGAAAATAGATTTTTCCCTGCAGTGTATGCTGCCCCTTGTAATTTACCTGATTCAAGGACAGAAATTAAATAATCACTACCACTAGAGAGTCTATCTGTTATTTCATTTGCAATCTCAATATTACTATTCATTGCCTCAATCAATGAACTTGACTCTGAAGAACTATACTTTATTCCCATGGTAGGCTATTCCTTTCATGTATTAACTTTTCTTTTTTTATGTCTATATCTTTTAACAATTTATTTGCTTCATAATCAAAGCCGTCAAGTTGATTATTCACATATTGTTCAACTTTCAATTCTAGCTCTCTCGTTTCTTGGATGAATCTTTGATTTTGTAGATTTACTGATAATCTTTGTTCTGCATTAATAGAAATATTTCTAAATTGCTCTATAAAATTCTCCAAAGATTGTTCACGACGTTTTTTCAAATTGCGAAGTTCATCTTCTTGGTGTTCAAGTTGAACTATTTGGTGAAATAGTCTATCTCTCTCTTTTTCATTAATGTCTTGTTTCACTAGACTTAACTCCTCCAACGTTGAGCCTGCTCAATATCTCTTTTTTCCATTGTTTCAGCAATTTGAGGAAATTTATTGGCCTGAATTAAAACAGCTTCGCTAAACTTTCCAACTGCTTCAAGCATTTGATTGGTTACTTCCTTACCATTTTCCATCCCTGTAATACCAGAAGAATAACTAAACTCTACTTGTTTGTTGTCTTTCTGAGATACATCTAAACCAAGTAGTTCACCAATAGCAGCCTGAGCTTCTATTGGACTGGACTTAATTTGAACTTTATCCATAATACGTTCCTCCTCTAACAATTCATTTTAAGTTCTATCTTATCATACTTTTTAGGAAAAGACATTTAAATTCCATGTAGAAGAGATACGAATGCTATAGCAAAAAGCCCAATCAGACAAATCTTCAAAGGAAGATTTGTTTTTTTTTTAAAACTTTTGGTTGACAAATGTAAATCTTAGGAGTAGAATAGCATCATAAGATTTACAAATGTAGATTTTGAAAGGAGAGGCCATGCAAATTTCCAATGCAGAATGGCAGGTCATGAAGATTATCTGGATGCAGGGGGAGCAGACCAGTACTGATCTCATAAAAGTATTAGAGAAAAGGTTCAGTTGGTCCAAATCCACGATCCAGACACTCTTGGCCCGTCTGGTTGAGAAAGAATGTTTGACTCGGGAAAAACAGGGCAAGTCCTTTATCTATTCAGCGTTGTTGACGCAGGAAGATAGTAGGAAGTTACTTGTCCAGGATATCAAAGATAAGGTTTGTTCCCGCAGGATCAAGCAGTTACTTGCTGATTTGATCAAAGAATGTGACTTTACCCTAGCTGACTTGGAAGGCTTGGAAGAAGTGATTTCAAAGAAAAAAGCAAGTGCTGTAACAGAAGTAAGATGTAATTGTATGTAAAGGAGACGCTATGTTAAATCTATTTGTATCTATTATTGTTCTAGGAATGATTGCTTTTATCCTCTTTTGGTTTTTCCAAAAACCTCAAGAAGACGGAAAGAGAGCCCAGCAAAAAAATGGCTATCAGGAGATTCGAGTGGAGGTCATGGGAGGCTATACTCCAGGAACCATTATCCTCAAAAAATCGCAACCTGCTCGCATTATTTTCGATCGAAAAGATCCGTCACCTTGCTTGGATCAAATCGTATTTCCAGACTTTGGTGTGCATGCAGACCTACCTATGGGAGAACAATATGTGGTTGAAATCACTCCTGAAGAAGCGGGAGAATATGGTTTCTCTTGTGGCATGAATATGATGCACGGTAAGATGATTGTAGAATAGGAGAATATTATGACTGAAATTGTAAAAGCAAGTATTGAAAATGGTGTTCAAAAAATCCGTATCACAGCAGAAAAAGGCTATCATCCAGCTCATATTCAACTACAAAAAGGAATTCCTGCTGAGATTACCTTTCATCGTGTGACACCGTCAAACTGTTATAAAGAAATTCTCTTCGAAGAAGAAGGAATTCTAGAACCAATCGCTCAAGATGAGGAAAAAGTCATTCGTTTTACTCCTCAAGACTTGGGTGAGCATGAATTTTCATGTGGTATGAAGATGCAAAAGGGGACCTACACCGTTGTTGAAAAAACTAAAAAGTCTCTCAGTCTGTTACAGCGTTTTTGGATTACTAGTATCTTTACTGTGCCTCTTGTGATTCTCATGATTGGGATGTCTACAGGAGGAATTAGTCACCAAGTCATGCGTTGGGGCACCTTTTTAGCTACGACACCTATTATGCTGGTAGCTGGAGTTCCATATATCAGAAGCGCCTGGGCTAGTTTTAAAAAGCACAATTCCAACATGGATACCTTGGTTGCTCTGGGAACACTAGTGGCCTATTTCTATAGCTTAGTTGCCCTCTTCACTGGTCTGCCCGTTTACTTTGAAAGTGCTGCATTTATCCTCTTCTTCATTCTTTTGGGAACAGTTTTTGAGGAAAAAATGCGAAAAAATACTTCGCAGGCAGTCGAAAAATTATTAGACCTACAAGCAAAAACAGCAGAGGTTTTGCGTGATGATGTTTATGTTCAAATACCTCTAGAACAAGTCAAAGTTGGGGATCTCATTCGCGTTCGACCAGGTGAAAAAATTGCCGTTGATGGGACTGTAATAGAAGGAGAAACTAGTATTGATGAATCAATGGTAACTGGGGAAAGTATTCCAGTCGATAAATCAGTTGGAGATGCTGTCATTGGTTCAACCATCAATAATAGTGGTACGATCATTTTTAGAGCTGAAAAAGTAGGTTCTGAAACCATGTTGGCTCAGATTGTAGACTTTGTGAAGAAAGCTCAAACCAGTCGTGCTCCTATTCAAGATTTGACAGACAAGATTTCTGGAATTTTCGTACCAGCAGTTGTCATTTTAGGACTCCTTACTTTTTGGATCTGGTTTGTTTTTCTTGGTGAAAGTTTTGTAACGTCGCTTCTCTATGGTGTTGCAGTCTTGATTATTGCCTGCCCTTGTGCTCTTGGACTTGCGACACCAACAGCACTCATGGTTGGAACAGGACGAAGTGCCAAGATGGGGATTCTTCTCAAAAATGGTACAGTTCTACAGGAAATCCAAAAAGTTCAAACGGTTGTTTTTGATAAGACAGGAACCTTGACCGAAGGGAAGCCAGTAGTGACAGATGTTATCGGAGATGAAGGAGAAGTGCTAAGTTTGGCTGCCTCATTAGAAGATGCCTCTCAACACCCGCTAGCTCAAGCTGTTGTCAATCGTGCATCTGAACTAGGAATTAGCCTTTACCCAGTGGAAAACTTCCAAGCCTTGCATGGAAAAGGTGTGACTGGGATTATTAATAGTAAACAAGTCTTGCTTGGGAATGCCAAACTTTTAGCTGACCTTGCTATTCCACATGATTATCAAGAACGATTTGATTTACTTGAAAAAGAAGCAAAAACAGTTGTCTTCCTATCCGTAGATGGTCAGTTAAAAGGCTTAATTGCCTTGCAGGATGTCCCTAAGGAAAATGCCAAAGAAGCTATTGCTAAATTGAAAAAACGTGGTCTTAGAACGGTCATGCTTACTGGAGATAATGCTGGAGTAGCCCATGCTATTGCAGAGCAAATTGGGATCGAAGAAGTGATTGCAAATGTCTTGCCAGAGGAAAAGGCACATGAAATTCACAAGCTTCAAAAGAATGGCAAATTGGCCTTTGTTGGAGATGGTATCAATGATGCGCCGGCCCTCAGTGTAGCGGATGTCGGAATTGCCATGGGATCTGGTACAGATATTGCCATTGAATCAGCAGATCTTGTCCTTACAACCAACAATTTACTAGGATTGGCGCGTGCTTTTGATATGAGTAAGAAGACCTTTAATCGTATTCTACTCAATCTTTTCTGGGCTTCTATCTATAACCTCATTGGTATTCCGATTGCAGCAGGAGTCTTTTCAGGACTTGGTTTAGTTCTCAATCCAGAACTTGCAGGATTGGCCATGGCCTTTAGTTCAGTATCTGTTTTAATCAGCTCTCTTATGCTTAATTTTACTAAAGTCGATTAATACTCTTCGAAAATCAAATTCAAACCACGTCAGCTTCACCTTGCGTACTCAAGTACAGCCTGCGGCTAGCTTCCTAGTTTGCTCTTTGATTTTCATTGAGTATAAAAAGGCGGTCTTAACCGCTTTTTTCTATTCTAAAACAGATTTTCGAAACGCTTCCAAATTGTACTGTAATAGAGAATGAAAGTTTCTGAGCACATTCTTATGAATCTGAAAACAAATGTGATAAATTAGGATTGTAAATTTACTGAATCGTTTTCAAATAACATATAAAAGCGCTTTTTGTAAATATATGAAATTATTTTGAAGGAGAGTTAAAATGACTCAAGGGAAAATTACTGCATCTGCAGCAATGCTCAACGTATTGAAAACATGGGGCGTAGACACGATCTACGGTATCCCATCAGGAACACTTAGCTCACTCATGGACGCTTTGGCTGAAGACAAAGATATCCGTTTCTTGCAAGTTCGCCACGAAGAAACCGGTGCTCTTGCAGCGGTTATGCAAGCTAAATTTGGCGGATCTATTGGTGTTGCAGTTGGTTCAGGTGGTCCAGGTGCAACTCACTTGATCAACGGTGTTTATGATGCAGCTATGGATAACACTCCATTCCTTGCTATCCTTGGATCACGTCCAGTTAACGAATTGAACATGGATGCCTTCCAAGAATTGAACCAAAACCCAATGTACAACGGTATCGCTGTTTACAACAAACGTGTAGCTTACGCTGAGCAATTGCCAAAAGTGATTGACGAAGCTTGCCGTGCTGCCGTTTCTAAAAAAGGCCCAGCTGTTGTTGAAATCCCAGTAAACTTCGGTTTCCAAGAAATCGACGAAAACTCATACTATGGATCAGGTTCATATGAGCGTTCATTCATCGCTCCAGCTTTGAACGAATTTGAAATCGACAAAGCTGTTGAAATCTTGAACAATGCTGAACGTCCAGTGATCTACGCTGGTTACGGTGGTGTTAAAGCTGGTGAAGTGATTACTGAATTGTCACGTAAAATCAAAGCACCAATCATCACAACTGGTAAAAACTTTGAAGCCTTTGAATGGAACTACGAAGGATTGACAGGTTCTGCTTACCGTGTTGGTTGGAAACCAGCCAACGAAGTGGTCTTTGAAGCAGACACAGTTCTTTTCCTTGGTTCAAACTTCCCATTTGCTGAAGTTTACGAAGCATTCAAGAATACTGAAAAATTCATCCAAGTGGATATTGACCCTTACAAACTTGGCAAACGTCACGCCCTTGACGCTTCAATCCTTGGTGACGCAGGTCAAGCAGCGAAAGCTATCCTTGACAAAGTGAACCCAGTTGAGTCTACTCCATGGTGGCGTGCAAACGTGAAGAACAACCAAAACTGGCGTGATTACATGAACAAACTCGAAGGTAAAACTGAGGGTGAATTGCAATTGTATCAAGTTTACAATGCAATCAACAAACATGCTGATCAAGACGCTATCTACTCAATCGACGTAGGTGACACTACTCAAACATCTACTCGTCACCTTCACATGACACCTAAGAACATGTGGCGTACATCTCCACTCTTTGCGACAATGGGTATTGCCCTTCCTGGTGGTATCGCTGCTAAGAAAGACAATCCAGATCGCCAAGTATGGAACATCATGGGTGACGGTGCATTCAACATGTGCTACCCAGACGTGATCACAAACGTTCAATACGACCTTCCAGTTATCAATGTTGTCTTCTCAAATGGTAAATATGCCTTCATCAAGGACAAATACGAAGACACAAACAAACACTTGTTTGGTTGTGACTTCCCTAATGCTGACTATGCGAAAATCGCTGAAGCGCAAGGTGCTGTAGGATTTACAGTTGACCGTATCGAAGACATCGATGCAGTTGTTGCAGAAGCTGTTAAATTGAACAAAGAAGGTAAAACTGTTGTGATCGATGCTCACATCACTCCACATCGTCCACTTCCAGTAGAAGTACTTGAGTTGGATCCAAAACAACACTCAGAAGAAGCAATCAAAGCCTTCAAGGAAAAATACGAAGCTGAAGAGCTTGTACCATTCCGCCTCTTCTTGGAAGAAGAAGGGTTGCAATCACGCGCTATTAAATAATTCCTAACGTGGGACTTAAAAAGATCGGAGCAATCCAGTCTTTTTATGGAGAATAGTAAATGAATTTAAATCAATTAGATCTTATCGTTTCAAATGTTCCTCAAGTCTGTGCGGAACTGGAGCATATCTTGGATAAAAAGGCAGACTATGTTGATGATGGTTTTGCTCAGTTTACGATTGGCAGTCACTGTCTTATGTTGTCCCGAAATCATTTAATTCCTTTGGAAGATTTTCAGTCAGGAATCATTCTTCATATCGAGGTTGAGGATGTAGACCTGAACTACAAACGGTTGAAAGAGCTTGGTGTCGAGATTTTACACGGTCCTTGTGAAACGGATTGGGGGACAGAGTCCTTATTAGTTAAAGGTCCTGCTGGTCTAGTGCTTGATTTTTATCGAATGAAATAGGTCGCTTAATCATTTGAAGCTAACCACAATGATTCTTAATACAGAATGTGAGAATATGAACTATTGAAAGATCGGAGCAATCCGGTTTTTTTTCTGTTATGCGATTTTCAGTCCGTCTCGTTCCATTAGGTGCGAGACAAAAAACCACCCGCTGACGGGTGGTTATGATTTCTACACTTATTGTTTGGCTTCCTGTTTTAATTGTTGCACCTGTTCCTTGTACTGGAGAAGCTCCTTGTCTTTTTTATGGATAGTCGTTTCTGCTTCAGCAATGCGGCTTTTCAGCTCTTGAGTCTTGCCATGGTGATAGCTAAAACCAATAGCACTACCAACAATGATCCCGATTACTAGACAAGTAAAAATCACCAAAATCAAGGGAGCAGATAGTTGTGTAAAGACAAGACTGACAGTTACTGTTTGACGATTGAGCAGACCAAAGCAGATCACAATGACTAATAAGATCAAACCGCCAATTAGATAAGCCTTATCTTTCAGTGACAATTCATTAAATTTTTTTAGCATAAGTTCCTTTTCTCCTGACTATGTTGATAGAAAATTACACACCATTTAGGTATTAACAAAATTCATTTTACTAGAAAATTTCGATACTGTCAATAATTTCTAACAGCTTATTTACCATCAATCGATTCATTGAAAAGGAGTATTCATTTTCTAATATTTGATTGACTAAACAGATCGGAGCAATCCAGTCTTTTTTCTGTTCCCTCTTTCTTCTCACAAGATTGTGATAGTTTACATCTTTATAACAAAAGCTTCAAAGTCTTGATTGTTTTGAAAGAAGATTATAAAATAAGATTCAGTAAAAATGAAATAGGTTTTGAAAATAACTGAAAAACAAATGAAAATGTTAGGTTGGGTAGCGACCTTTATGTCTGTTATGATGTATATGTCTTACTTCCCACAAATCATGGACAATCTGGCTGGTCAAAAAGGAAATTTCATTGAGCCCTTGGTTGCAGCGATCAACTGTAGTCTATGGGTCTACTACGGTCTTTTCAAAAAAGAAAGAGATATCCCCCTTGCAGCAGCGAATGCACCAGGTATTATTTTTGGCCTAGTAACCGCTATCACAGCTTTGATTTAAAAAGGAGACTGGTTTCAGTCTTTTTTTCGTACATGTAAGCGAGAACAGTACCATCATTACCCAGATAGTTCCAAACTTTTTGTCTCCTTTTTAGTATAATAGAATTAATAAATCAAATGAGGTAAAGTGATGACAGATAAATTGCAATTTCCAGAAGGGTTTCTATGGGGTGGTGCTACGGCAGCTAATCAATGTGAGGGTGCTTATAATCTCGATGGGCGTGGTTTAGCTAACGTTGATGTGGTACCCATTGGACCTGACCGTGAAGCCATTATCACAGGTCGGAAAAAGATGTTCGATTTTGAAGAGGGCTATTTTTACCCAGCTAAAGATGGCATTGATATGTACCATCGCTACAAGGAAGACATTGCCCTCTTTGGGGTAATGGGCTTTAAAACCTATCGCTTGTCCATTGCTTGGTCTCGGATCTTCCCAAAAGGGGATGAATTGGAGCCAAATGAAGCGGGTCTCCAATTTTATGAAGACCTCTTTAAGGAGTGCCACAAGTATGGCATTGAGCCCTTAGTGACCATTACCCACTTTGACTGTCCCATGCATTTGATTACAGAGTATGGAGGGTGGCGTAGTCGCAAGATGTTGGAATACTACGAACGCCTCTGCCGAACGCTCTTCACTCGTTACAAAGGCTTGGTCAACTACTGGCTGACCTTTAATGAGATCAATGTGATCCTTCACGCCCCCTTTATGGGAGCGGGGCTCTGCTTTGAAGAAGGGGAGAATGAGGAGCAAGTCAAATACCAGGCGGCTCACCATGAATTGGTCGCTTCAGCCATTGCCACCAAGCTTGCCCATGAAATTGACCCGAACAACAAGGTGGGCTGTATGTTGGCAGCAGGACCAAACTATCCGCATACCTGTGCTCCGGGAGATGTTTGGGCTGGTCTAGAAGAAGACCGCAAGAACTATTTCTTCATCGATGTGCAGGCGCGTGGGGAATACCCAAACTATGCTAAGAAAGAGTGGGAGCGTCAGGGAATCACGGTTGAGATGACCGAGCAGGACCTTCAATTATTGAAAGAGCATACGGTGGACTTTATTTCCTTCTCCTACTATGCTAGTCGGGTCGCTTCAGGGGATTCAGCTGAAAGGGAGAAAACAGCGGGCAATATCTTTGCCTCTCTGAAGAACCCCTACCTAGAAAGCTCGGAATGGGGTTGGCAGATTGATCCTCTTGGTCTCCGCATTACCCTCAATACCATCTGGGATCGTTATCAAAAGCCGATGTTTATCGTGGAAAATGGTCTTGGTGCAGTGGATACTCCAGATGAAAATGGCTATGTAGCTGATGATTACCGGATTAACTACCTGGCTGCCCATGTCAAGGCCATGCGAGATGCCATTAACGAAGATGGTGTTGTCCTCTGGGGCTATACGACTTGGGGCTGTATTGACCTGGTCTCTGCCGGGACTGGAGAAATGAAGAAGCGCTACGGCTTCATCTATGTCGATCGGGACAATGAAGGAAAAGGAACTTTAGCCCGCTCCCGTAAGAAATCCTTCTATTGGTACAAAGAAGTCATTGCGACCAATGGAGCTTCTGTTCACTAATGCAACACTCGATTAGGAGGAAAGTTCTTCTTGATCGAGTGTTTTCTTTGTATTTTTCATTGACGAAGGTCCCTTTATTTGATAGGCTAGAGGAATAGAAATGATTTGGAGTTCAAAGGAAAAAGGAGTGTGGCAAGTGGCACGGGTTTTATTAATCGAGGATAATAATGATATCCAAGAAATTTTATACAGTCTCTTAAGTGAAGACCATGAGGTCCTTCAGGCTTTTTCAGGTACAGAAGGGCTGCGGCTCTTCCAGCAAGAAAGCGTTGATTTGGTCCTTCTCGATATCATGCTTCCAGGGAAAAATGGCGATCAGGTTCTGGAGGAGATCCGTTTGCAGAGTCAGGTGCCGGTCATCATGATGACCGCTCTTGGAGACAAACACCTCATTAGCCAGTATCTCCTTGCAGGTGCCAATGATTATATCGTCAAGCCCTTTAATCTGGACGAAGTGGCAGCTCGGGTAACGGTGCAGCTGAGAAATAACAACACTTCGGCACAGGAACCTCCATCATCGAAAAAGCTGACCTTTAAAAATCTGGTCCTGAACCCAGAAACCTTTGAACTGGAGTCTGGAGAACATACGCTTCGCTTGGGCAAAAAAGAATTTCAAATTTTTGAGACCTTGCTGGCACATCCAAAGAAGATTTTTACCAAGGAAGAATTGTATGAAGCGGTCTGGGAAGAAGTTTATCTGCCTGGAGACAATACGCTCAATGCCCAGTTGAGCAACCTCCGAAAGAAAATTGCTCAGCTCGATCCTAATGAGGACTATATTGAAACCGTCTGGGGCTTGGGAGTTCGCTTGAAAGGAGACAAGTAATGTGGGGATTGGTTCTAGTTCTAGTCGTCTTTGTCCTTCTCTTTGAACTGGGTTACCTTCGCCTACTCTCTGCTCTCAAAGATTTGCAGGAGCAAATTCAAAAGAAGCTCCAAAATGGGAGTGGGGTACGGTTGACCTCTCAGGTTTCAAAAAAAGAATTGGTCGCCTTGACCAAGCAGGTCAGTGATCTCTTTGATCAGATCGAGCGGACCAATCGGATTGCCTTTCAAGAGAAGAAAACCTTGGATATGGCCATCAGTAATATTGCTCATGATATTCGGACACCTTTGACCATTGCTTCGGGCTATACCCAACAAATCATCAAGGGTGGGACGCAAGAAGAGGAAAAGCTGAAGAAAATTGCTTCCAATCTTCAAGTCGTCTCAAAACACTTGGAATCTCTCTTGGAATACAGACGCTTGATGGAGGGAGCCATCCAGCCTCGGCTTTCAGACGTCAATCTCAGCCAAGTGCTAACCCAGCAGTTATTCCAGTATTATGATAGCTTGTCTGAGGCGGGGATTGCCTTAGAGGTAGAGTTAGAAAAACATCTCCATTATGCTACCGATCCTGAGCTTTGGGAGCGCCTCTTGCAAAATATGCTCAGCAATGTTCTTAAGCATGGGAAGGAGCAGGCCCGTCTGACTCTGACCTCGGATACGGACACGATTCGAGTCGAGCTGCGCAGTATTGTGCAACAACCGATTCAGCACTTAGACCAACTGGCTAGTCGATTCTACTCAGAGAATCTATCGGATACAGAAGAGTCTTCTGGCTTGGGTCTCTACATTATTCAAAATTTTGTAGAGATCTTAGGGGGAGACTTGCAACTGGCAACGGAGGCAGACTGGTTTATCTTAACCATTACACTAAGAAAAAAGGCTTGAGCAGTGCTCAGGTCTTTAGATGTAGACAAACTATTATTTTACATTAAAACAGCTAGATACTTTTCTATAGTCATTTAAGAAAATTTAAAACTTTTCGCTGTGAGAAAAGTGCCTGAAACACAATAGTTTCAGGCACTCGGGAGTTTTGAGGCCTTAGACTCAAAACTAAGTCATGGAACTTCTTTGAAGTTCGCTGACGTCCGTACTCACCTATGGAAAGTTTCTAAAATTACTTTGTCTTCAATCTAAGGCTTGACCAATCGTCAAGCCTTATTTTTATAAATCTTTGTGTTTAAAGGTAGCCAGTCCTAGGAAGCCGAAAACAAGGATGAATCCAAGGGCGATCGAGAGGGTGTTGGTTGTAGCTGTCGTACTTTGGACCATGGAATATTGGAATTCCAAGTTTAGATAGTGGAGAAGATCAATATCTTTAAAGAAGAGCGCAGGAAGGCTTAAGAAGATATTTCCAATGAAGTAGCCAACGAAGGCCAAGGTGATGGATTGGCTGGCATAAAGGAGGAAGGAAATGATGCTGACCCAAGCCAGGGTGGAAAGGAACTGAATCAGCACGGTCAGACCAAAATGAGCAAGGAAGTGCTCAGGCATGGTCCCGATTCCATTGTAGAAGGTCGCGAGCAAGAAGACAAGACCATAAGAAACAAGGAATTGGAAGAGAGCAATGGTCAGGACAACTGCACTTTTGGCAAAGTAGTAGCTGGTACGCGAAACGCCGTAGGCCAGACTGTTCTTGTATAAGTTTTGTGTTAAGTCTGTTCCCAGGACCAAGGTGATGACAATAATGGTAAAGAGAATGGTCACACTGATGCTGGCGGAGTAGTTGGTCAAGGCTTTAAAGCCCGTCCAAACTTCTGTCGCTTGGGGTAATTTGGATTCCGTATTGACACCGACGTGACCGGTAGCACCAAAAATGACTCCAGACAGGATGTTGAGAACGAGAATGGCTTCTGTAATCCAAAAACCTTTGGAGCGAAAAAGTCTATAAAAATCTGCTTGAATGGTATGCAACATGATAAATCTCCTAAATGAAATGTGTGGGGTAAGTAATACAAGACGGTGGGTTGACTAGTCTACCAAGTCCGTAAAGAATTTCTCCAGATCTTGGCGGGCATAGTAGATTTCGTCCACATCAATGTCGGCTTGGACGAGGGCTTTGACAATGACTTTAATATCGTGAGTCTGTCCGAAGATATGGATTTCACCATCCTTATCGATGACCTTGATACGGTGATGGAGTTGATCTTGAATCAGTTGACTCGCAAGGGCTAACTGGCTGGTCTTGAGGATGATGTAGTCTTCGCCTTGCTCCTCGAATTCAGCCTTGCTAATTTCTTTGATCAGGCGTCCTTGGTCGACAATACCAAAGCGGTTGGCAACCAGATAAAGTTCAGAGAGGATGTGACTGGAAATGAGGATGGTCATGCCGAGTTCATCGTTGAGGCGCTTGATCATCTGACGGAATTCCTTGATTCCGACAGGATCGAGACCATTGATGGGTTCGTCTAGAATGAGGAAGTCGGGCTTGGCAATGAGCGCAATTGCAATTCCCAACCGTTGTTTCATCCCCAGTGAAAAATCGCGGAATTTCTTCTTACCCGTATTATTCAGGCCAACATAGTTCAAGGTTTCTTTGATGACCTGGTCGGGATTGGGAATATGGCGAGCCTTGCAATAGTAGACCAGGTTTTGATAGGCGGTCATATGCTTGTGAGCCACGGGACTTTCAATGACAGATCCAACCCGTTTCAAGGCTTGGGTCCACTGGGAGCGATTTGTAGAAGCAAAGAGAGAGACGCTTCCGTCAGTTTCTTGAATCAGCTGGGTGATGATCTTGATGAGGGTGGTTTTCCCAGCCCCGTTCTTACCGATCAGGCCATAAACGTCGCCTTTGCGAATGGTGAGATTCACATCATTTAAGGCGTATTGTTGACCAAATTTTTTACTCAAATGGGAAATTTCTAATACTTTTTCCATGGTTTTCTCCTTCGTCCAAATGACTAGTTGTTTTCTTTACACTCTTAGTATACAGCTTGCTTTTCAAATAACTATCAAGCAATTCTCAAATATTTCTAAAAAAACGACTAACTTTTAAAAAGTTAGCCGTGACTTTAAGACTAAGTTTTCCTAGAGGCTTTCCTTAGGTGAGTACGGACGTCAGCGAACTTCAAAGAAGTTCCATGACTAATTAAGATACAGAGGGCGTCTGCGGATAAAGTCAAAATAGGAAGTTTGACGCGGAATCTTTTGATTCTAGGAGAACTTATCTTTTTGACACAATCCGCAGCCCGAGTTCAATTCGTTTTGAGCCCCTTCCCTTTTCAATTTTTAGGCTCAGGCTAAAACAGTTCCCCAAACTGTTTTACTCTCAAAACTCCCGAGTGCCTGAAACAATTGTGTTTCAGGCACTTTTCTCACGGCGGAAAGCCTCAAGAAATTCATGCATAACTTTAAAAATAAACATTTCTTTAAATTTCTTGATTTTTTAAGTTATGTAACATGAAAATATACTTTATCTATATTAAGAGCAACTGTTTTTAAAGCTAGCCTCTTCATTTTAAAATTCAGCAACAAACTCCTTGATGGCTTGCGCGAGTTCATAGGGTTTCTCTGTATTGAGTAGATGGCCTCCGTCTGCGATTTCTTGATAGCGGCCTTTTGGCAGGAGCTTGGCCAATTTTTTAGAAGAAGATTGATTGGCCCAATCTTTGCTGCCACAAATAACCAAGCTAGGGAGAGAGCAAGCTTTAACGGTATCGGTTAAATTGAGCCCTTTTAATTCGGTCAAAATTTGAAGCATCTGTTGTTTATTGGCATCTTGTTTTTCAAAGACATGCTTGGGAAGTAGACGAAAGAGAAGGATCTGGAGCCGATAGAGGGGGTTGGTGTTGAGTTTGTATTGAGTTCCTGCAAGGACCAAGCCCTTGAGTTGCGGGAAGTCTTGTCTGGAGAGATCAAGAGCGAGCACGCCACCTAGTGAGAGTCCTACCAGAATAAAGGGTTCGCTTTCTTGCTGGAGGCGCTCCATCAACCTTTCTTTAACTTCCTGATAGCTTTCTTTTGGATGGGAGAAAATATCAAAAGTTTTGGAGTGCAAGGGTGAAAGTGCAAATTGGACTCCTTGCCAAGAGAGGACATCTTGCCCTAGTCCATGTAAAAAAATTAGTTTCATCAGGAATCCTTTCTTTGAAAATCGAGTTCGTAGAGACCACGAAGAGCATTGCAGGCATAAATACGATCAGCGTCTGTTAAATCGTTCAGAGTTAAGAGTTTTTCTTCAACCTGCTGGGTCTCAAGAAGATGGCGGCGGTAAATCCCGTCGAGTAAGGGGAGGTGAGCCGGTGGGGTATAGAGTTGTCCCTCTATCTCCAACACCAGATTGCCAATCGTCGTCTCTAGTAAGGTTCCATCTGGCAGATGGAAAATTTGCTCGTGATCTGACTGGCTGAGATGGTCTCTCTGACTCGTTTTGAAATAAGTAAATGGCGTCGCTAAATCAAGCTTTTGCTCGGTCAGTTGGGCCTGTAGATAGCTAGCGGGCAAGTCTGTCAGCTCCGTGATTACTAGGTGAAAGGTCCCGTTTTTTTGCAAGGCGACCCGACAACGATAGTCAAGGTTGGATTCCAAATGAGCAAGCTCTTCTTGAAGTTCTTTCAGGAGTTTGGGTTCATCATAAGGATAGGCAAAGTAGCGACTAGCTTCTCTCAAGCGTGTTACATGTTTGTCTAAGAAAGTCAACTCTCCTTGGTGGATGCGGCCGGTCGTCAGGAGCTCAAAGTGAGGCTCTTGCCGGTAAAGGACAGCTGATTTTTGCTTGGTTTCCTGGTATTCACTTTCCCATTTACTGTCCCAAGTGATGCCTCCTCCCACGCCATAGATGGCTTGATCCCCCTGCATTTGAAGGGTCCGGATGGCTACATTAAAAATCCGTTTCCCTTTTGGAAGAAGGATGCCGATCGTTCCACAGTAGACACCTCGAGGAGACTTCTCCGTCTTTTGGATGATTTCCATAGTGGAGATCTTCGGTGCTCCTGTAATCGAGCCACAAGGAAAGAGAGCTCGGAAGGTTTGGACCAGGTCGACCTCAGCTCGCAAGCGACTTTCAATGGTCGAGGTCATCTGCCAAACAGTGGAGTATTGCTCGACTTGGCAAAGACGGGTCACCTGCTCGCTTCCGATCTCCGAAATTCGATTCATGTCATTGCGAAGGAGGTCGACGATCATCATGTTTTCTGCTCGATTTTTCGGATCGGCTTCTAACCAAGCAGCCTCTTGAAGATCCTCTTGGTTAGTGAGACCACGGCGCGTCGTTCCCTTCATCGGGCGCGTGGTCAGTAGCCGGTCGTCTTGCTCAAAAAAGAGCTCAGGACTGATGGAGAGGATGGAGACATCATCGTGCTGGATGAAGGCATTGTAATGGGCCCTCTGTTCTACCACCAAGCGATTGTAGATGGCCAAAGGGTCAGCTTTTAGCTCTTGAGAAAGCTGGACGGTGTAGTTTACCTGATAGGTATCCCCTTGGCGGATGTGGTGCTGGATGGTCTCGATGGCTTTTTGATAAGCAGGCGCCTCTACCTCTTCCTGCCAATTGGCTGGAAGATCCACTGCCTCGTAGTCCTCTGGGAAAGGAAGGGTTTCTACTTTTTCGTGGATGGTGAAATAGAGGAGATACTCTCCCATGAGAGGTGCTGGGTGGACGGCTAATTTTTTCTCAAAAGCAGGAGCGGCTTCATAGCTGACATAGCCTACGGCATAAAAACCAGCTTCCTGATAGGCTTCCACCTCTCTCAGAAGAGTCTCTACTTGGTCAAGGTCTCTTGTTTTTAATTCCTTTAGCGGCTTGGTGAAAAGCTGTCGCAATCCAAGCTCTTTAAAATCAATAATTGTTTGTTTATGCATGCTTTGAGTATATCAAAAATAGAGGAAAAAAGGTAGATAAGGAGGCAAGGATTCCTTGCTTGGTCCTCTCTTTCATGCTAAAATAACCATAGAATCTGCATTTGGCGAAGGAGTAGGACCATGAAAAAGAATTCCCTCTATAACACTTCCAGTATTAGTCTTTTTCAATACCTCTTTGCGATTGCAGTGATTTTGGTGCATAGTGGTCGCTTAACTTCCTATGAGCCAGTGCATTTTGGCCTTAAGAGTATCCTTGGACGGCTAGCGGTGCCATTTTTTATCGTCTGTGCCAGCTTTTTCCTAAAGCCATCACTAAGAGATGCAAGGAAAATGAAGGCCTACCTGGTCAAAATCGTAAAAACCTATTTATTTTGGAGTTGTGTCTATCTTCCCTATGCCTGGGTCTTTTTTTCTAGTCTCCATCTCCCTGTCTATCTCTTTCCAGCAGGCGTTCTGATTGCTCTGCTCTATCTGGGAATGTGTTACCAACTCTGGTATATCCCTGCCTTTTTGCTGGGCCTGTTTTTGGTCAATCAATTGGTCAAACGCTTAGGTATGGTTTGGACGGGTGTGATCACCTTGATCCTTTATTGCTGGGGCTTGATCGAGACCTATTCGGCTTATCTGGACACCACAAGTCTTCTCAAAGGCTACCAGCTCTACAGCAACTTATTTTTCACAGCGCGAAATGGTCTCTTTTACACGCCTGTTTTTATCTATATGGGTTACTATCTGTATGATCATTTTTATGATCAAACCTTTAGGGTTCACCGTTGGCAAAAGCTAGCACTTGCCTTTGGTTTGCTCTGCCTCGAAGGCATCATCATTTTTCAACACGAAGGAATTGATAAGAACTTTTTCTTTCTTCTTCCTTTTGTGACCGTTTATTTGGTCAATGCCTGCCTGCGATCGTCCTTTTTGAAAAGCTATGATTTACAGTATTTAAAGCAAATGAGTATAGCTCTTTACTTTTCGCATCCGATCTTTATCGAGTGGGCTCGCTATGGCTTTAGGACTCTCCCTCCTTCTTATCCAGACAGGGGCAAGCTGATTTTTGTGACTGCCTTGTTTGGCAGTCATCTCTTTGGAGTGGCCATGCTATGGGTGCGAGATAGAAGGAAAAACAAAGGGTTCCTTCAAATGGTGAAGAGTTAGATAAAATAACCAACCAATAGTAGGGTGTACAAAACTCAAGCAGATGTGTTTGAGTTTTTTTGTATGAAGAAAATCAAGGAAGAATAAGAATTGGCAGACTGCTCCTCCTTGTTTATAAATGTTTTATTTTCTTGCCCTTGGATAGAAGAAAGGGGAAATCAGTACCAGATAGTGATTTATAATATAGACATCATTGTAAATAATGTCTATATTATTGAATAGTGATGATTTAATTTGAATAGCAAAGGATATTTTAAAAAATAAGTGATAAAATTAAAGGGCGGGCCTTTTGGAAGGCTAACAAAAGTAAAGGAGATAAGACATGAAAAAGCTTCGTTCATTATGGAAAGACTTTTTGAAAAAAGGTTTTGCCATTTTAACAATTTTCATGATGCTAGGTCAGCTTGGTCAAGGGGCTATCACGGCTTTTGCCAATGAGCTAGCAGTCGGGGATAATGGGGCCTTGGATGTTACCCTTATGTATGGGGATAAACAAGATCATCCAGGTGGAATGTCCTATTATACAGGGGATACCATGTCTGGTTATATCCAGATCACCCCTAAGAATTTGACAACGGATATTAATGAGGTAACGGTCACCTTAAATATTCCTGGGAAGTACCTACGAGAAGTTAGTATTCCTGACTTCAATAGTGCCTCAGCACACGATAAACCGACGGATACAAAAGTTGGTGATGATTACCAAGTTACTCTCCGATTTAACAACTATCAAAAGTCAGAAGTCTTAACTCTGCCTTTTATTGGAAAATTTAAGCTTGGTTATGCACCAACAAATTATTCATTGGATATTACAGGAACATTGAATATCAATGGGCAAGAAACGAAGCTCAATGATATCATTTGGAAACCCAAGTACAATGACTACCGTTTGACCAAGTATATCAACCAAAACTTGAATGAAGCCATGTCCAAGGACTATGCGGAAGCCATGCCTGGAGTGGTCAAAGGGGCTGACGGGAAAAATTATATTGAAACGCCATCATCTGTCCCATTTGCATTTCAATTGGAGGGAATGCAAGGACAGTATGGGGGGCAATATCGTCAATTAGAATCAGTAACGCTTACCGATAAGTTGCCAACCTATACAGATAAAAATGGCAATACCCGGACAGCTGTTTTAGATACAGCTAAGTCTGAAGGTTGGGTAGATAATGGAGATGGCACCGTTTCTAAGACGTTTACAGCAGATGCAAACGGTAATCCAGCAGCTTATCACCAAGAATTCATGGCAAAAATCAAGAATACAAGTTACCTCTACTTGAAATTCCCGGATTTGGTATTAGAGAAGGATCAAACGCTGAAGGATGTTCTCAGTAAGGATTTGACAAACTCAGGAAGTATTGTGGGAATTCCTGCTAACCGTGGAGAGGGAGAACCGGATATTACAGCTGAAGATTCTCTTATTTTCCGCTTGACCTCTCGTGATCTGGAAGGGGCTGGAAGTTTTGCCAAAAAAGCAGATGGTGATGTCTATGATTCAACTGAATACAAGGCAGCAAACTATAAATGGATCATCGCTTTTGATAATAAAACTCCTTCGACACAAAAGAATTTTGTTTTCTATGATGAGACAGTGGACTCTCGGTTAAAATTCACCAAGATTGATTACGCTCGTCTTATGCAAGGAAATTACGGTATTGGTGAGTATATTAGCAAATATGTGAAACGCATCATCCTTACTTTAGAAGATGGTAGTCAAAAAGAAGTTCAGCCAGAAACCGATAAAGACGGCAATGGTTTTATCGACTTAACCAAGTATGGAACCGTTGTCGGTTGGCGGATGGAAATGAAGGATGATTTTGTCCTAAAATCTGGTCAAGGAATTCGCCTCAATACCTATACAAGCTTCAAAGATCCAGAAAAGACTCGTTACGATGAAAATGATGCGACCAAGAATGAATTCAAGAATACAGGTCGTGTCACTTATCAAACACAATCAAATATTGCTAAAGACCAAACATCAGATTGGGCCTTTAAGCTGATTCCTTTGAAGGAAAGCTTTGAGATTTCAAAAACGACGGATTACAATGATGTTCGTTATACTGATGGAGAAAATATTCGTTTTGGTTTGATGGCAACCAAAGTGGTCTTGGATCCTGATAAGGATTATGGAGACCTGCGAATCATTGATCTGTATGATCCGAATACCCTTAAAGTCGACTATAAAGATTTTGAGAGAAACCTTGCCTCTAATGAAAAAGGTATGAAATTCTTAAAGAGTTACGATGTCATTGAAAACTATCACAACTCTGGACGGACAGCTCTCATCATGCATTTGGATCAAAAAGAGTTTATTAAAGCTTCTCTTCAAGATCTTAATCGCGTGCGTCTACCATTTATCGTGGCCGATCTGAAAGGGAAAGACGATGGTGGGACCTTCACCAATAAGGTTTATGTCGCTGGAAACGGCATCCACGATCTTGAAAATGCCAACCCTGATCGGGTCACGGAAGATGTGTATGATCTGAACGGAAATGATTTAACAACAGATAAGATTCCATATGCCCAATCAAACTATACAATTGTGGCTGCTGAAGGAATCTATGCACGCAAATATATCGCTAAAAATGATGACCTGTCAGACGCTTCGATTGTGACGCGTACCTTTAAACCTGGTGAAACCTTTAACTACAAACTCACCATTAAAAATAATACGGATAAGGCAGTAGAAGACGGAGTCGTCTATGATGTCCTACCAAAAGTAAAAGACGTTAACACACTAGACGGATCTGGTCGGATGACAGAATACACGGTCAGCCTTCGTGGACCAGTGACAGCTCCAGAAGGATGGACGGTCTACTATACAACTGATACAGGCGTTACGACAGATACCATGGCGCAAGCTGCTGACAAGGATATCTGGACGACAGCTGTGGCTGATTACAGTCAAGTAACAGGAATCAAGTTAGTTGCAAATGCAGGAACCACGATTCCTGCGCGTGGAGAAGCCAGCTTTGGTGTCCCAGTTGTAAATCCAAGTGAATTGACCGATGAAGTCAAGGCCTTGATGCAAAAACGCACCAAAGATAATGAAGACAACGGCGGTCGTTCCGGTCTTGTTCAAGCTCATAACCAGTTTGGTTACAAGGCGAAAGGTCATGAAGGAAATCGTGAGTCTAATACCGTAACTGCACAAATCTTCTCGGCTGCTTTCCAAGTCAAGAAGGTAGACAAGGATGATCCTAAGAAAGTCCTTGAAGGTGCTGAATTTACCTTAACTGATGCAAATGGTGCGGTTGTTGCGACGGCCACTTCTGATAAAAATGGAGAACTCTCCTTTAACACCTTAACAGAAGGAACCTATACGCTCAAAGAAACCAAAGCACCTGCAAACTACAAGTTGGATGAAACAGAACATGCTGTGGTTGTCACCTATGATGCGGACAAACAAATCTACCACGTCACGGTGGATGGAAAAGCGGTTGGCTCAAAAGCAGTCCCAGTTGAGATCGCTAATGAAGCAGATATCAAGTATCTCGATCTTGAAGCTTCAAAAGTTTGGGATGACCAAGACAACCAAGAAGGGCTTCGACCAGCAAGTGTGGAATTCCAACTTTACAAGAATGGCAAAGCTCAAGGAAAACCAGTCACGGTTTCAGCAGCAACAGACTGGAAAGCTCACTTTACGAACCTTCCAGATAAAGACAGTGATGGCAAGCTCATCACCTACACTGTTAAAGAAGTGAAAGTTCCGACTCATTATACGGTCGATACAGAAGAAGCCAGCTTCACAGATGGAAAAGCCACCATCACCAACAAGCGCACTCCTGAGACAACGACGGTTACCGTCAAGAAAGTCTGGGATGATGCACAAAACCAAGATGGTCTTCGCCCATCTACCATCAAAGTTCACCTCTTGGCAAATGGAACAGAGGTGCAAGCTCTTGATCTGACTGGTGAAGGAGATGAATGGACTCATACCTTCACAGACCTACCCGTTTATAAAGATGGTCAAAAAGTTGTCTACACAGTGACAGAAGACAAAGTGGACAATTACACTACTAAGATTGATGGAACTACGATTACCAATACTTACAAACCAGGTAAGACAAGCCTTACTGTTACGAAAAACTGGAAGGATGCCAATAACCAAGATGGCCTTCGTCCAAAAACAATCAAGGTTCAATTGTATGCTGGTGATCAAAAGGTTGGTAAGGCTGTTGAATTGTCAGCAGATAACAAATGGACCCATACCTTCTCAAACCTAGACGAGAAGAAAGCTGGCCAAGTTATCAACTATACAGTCAAAGAAATCGATGTTCCAGAAGGCTATACACAAGCCGTCGAAGCAAGCAACCCAGGTCAAGTAGTCGTGACCAACACGCACGAACCAGAAAAGACCAAAGTAGAAGTGAGCAAGAAGTGGGAAGATGGAGACGACCAAGATGGTCTCCGTCCAGCCAGCATTCAAGTTCAATTATACAAAGATGGCCTTGCAACGGATCAAGTGGTAGAACTTTCAGCCGCGAATGACTGGAAAGGTGCATTTGAAAACCTTGATGCCAAGGCAGCTGGAAAAGCCATCACTTACACGGTGAAAGAAGTCGCTGTTCCAGATGGTTACAAGGTGACGGTAAATGATAAGGACAAGGCTAATATCGTCTTGACCAATACGCATGAACCAGCTTTGACAGAGATGAAAGTAACGAAGAAATGGGAAGATGCCAACAACCAAGATGGTCTTCGTCCAAAATCCATTAAGGTTCAACTCTATGCTGGGGATGAAAAAGTAGGAGATCCAGTTGAGTTGTCAGCGGACAATCAATGGACTCATACCTTTAGCAAATTAGCTGAAAAGAAAGCTGGTCAAGCTATCAGCTACCGTGTGGAAGAAGTCGCTGTTCCTGAAGGCTACCAAGTATCTGCTGATACTTCTGACGCTGCTCACACGATCTTGACCAATACCCATACGCCAGCGGTGATCGATATTCCAGTGACCAAGATTTGGAATGACCAAGACAATCAAGATGGTCTTCGTCCAGCAAGTATCGTGGTGAATCTTCTTGCCAATGGTGAAAAAGTTGCTCAAAAAGAACTCACGAATGCGACAGATTGGAAAGAAAGCTTCACAGGTCTACCAAAATTCAAGGATGGAAAAGAAATCGTCTATACTCTTCAAGAAGAGAAGGTAGCTGAATATACGACTACAATTGATCAGGCTGCTTATACCATTACCAATACCCATGCACCTGGTAAGACAAGCGTCACGGTCACTAAGAAGTGGGATGATGAGAATGACAAGGATGGAATTCGTCCGAAGAGTATTCGCGTTCAACTCTATGCCAATGATCAAAAAGTCGGTCAAGAAGTAGAATTGTCAGCTGAAAACAAGTGGACCCATACCTTTGCAGATTTAGATGAAAAAGCAAATGGAAACACCATCACTTATACAGTGAGAGAAGTCAGTGTTCCAAAGGGCTATGAAGCTCGTAACGACGAGGATGGTAAAGGAAATGTTGTGATTACTAACAAGCATGTTCCAAAAGAAACTCCAAAACAACCAACTCCTCCAAGTTCATCTGAACCAAAGAAACCGGGTCAACCTGAACCTAAAAAACCAAGCCAACCAGAGCCGAAGAAACCAGGCAAAATCTTAGGATTCTTACCAAATACAGGTACGACCATCTCTATTATTAGCTTAGTTTTAGCCTTTGTCTTGGCAAGCATTGCAGCTTATATTTTGAAGAAAAAGAAAAAATAAGCTAGTGCTTCCTTTATAAAATGAAACAAACACCAGAAATGGTGTTTGTTTTTTTATAGTGGCCTATTATAATTGTCTAGCGATCATTCTCATGGGCGCTTGCTCTATTTTTCAATTCCCGAACGTTTTCAAAAAAAATTCAGAAAATTCTTGACTTCTATGAAAATAGGCGTATGATTAGTTGTGAACTGTTGAACAATCCTTTTCAAGAGAAACCCTGATGTCGACTAAGGGATCTGTGAAAGGTGAAGCGGTTCAACTATAAAAATCTATAGAGCGTTGCGTCCGAAAGTCTAAACAGACACGGCTCTTTAAAAACAAAAGGAGAAGATTATGAAAACAGAACCGATTCATCGTACCAGTATGTGGAAATTTAAGTTAAGTGCTGCCACCATGACTTTGATTCCCGCTGCCGTGGGGATTAACTATGTTGCCAAAGCCTTGGCGGAGGGGTTAAAGTTGCCCGTTTGGCTGGGGTCTTTGGGAACCTTTCTTGCCAGCATGTTGGCTGGGCCGGTTGCCGGTGCCATCAGTGGTTTCATCAACAACGTGATCTATGGGCTGACCTTATCGCCAATTTCAACCGTGTATGCGATTACCAGCATCGGAATTGGGATTGCTGTCGGAGTTTTGCACGCCAATGGGTGGTTCTCGTCAGCGCGACGAGTATTTGTTTCTGCTATTATTATTGCCATCGTTTCAGCTGTCATTTCAACGCCACTCAACGTCATCTTTTGGGGTGGTCAGACCGGTATCGCTTGGGGTGACTCATTGTTTGCGGTAATGGTCGCCAATCATGCACCAGTGTGGCTGGCCTCATTTATCGATGAGTTTGTCTTGGATATTTTGGATAAAGTCTGCGTGGCCTACCTGGCATTCTTCATCTATCGTCAGCTGCCGAAGCGGATGGTGCACTTCTTTAGCGGTGATAAATGATGACTGATCAAACATTGATTTCTGGAGCGCCACGGGTCAAGCTCAAGTGGTACCAGGTGATCGATCCGATTACTAAGCTCTTGTTCATCTTGGACATGACGTTGTTGAGCTTTGCCAGTATGAATTTATTGCTTCAGGCCGGATTAATTCTTGTCGCAACACTGCTATTGTTATTTTCCAAATTGAGTTCTACCATCTTTAAGGCGCTGGGATTCAGCTTGTTTCTGATTTGCACCATGCTGATCATCCAAGGGTTATTTTACAGTCGGAATCAAACTGTGCTGTTTTCTGTGCTTGGGGTGTCGTTCTACAAAGAAGGCCTGATTTACGCCACTACTCTGGGTTGTCGAGTATTGGTGATTATTTTGACCAGTGGCTTTTTTATGGTGACCACGAGTATTTCAGAAAACGCGGCCTATTTGGAACTGTCCGGATTGTCTTATAAAACCGTCTACGTTCTGATGTCGGTGTGTTATATTTTGCCGGAAATGATGCGCAATATGCGGAAAATCCAGCAGGCACAAAAAGTTCGCGGAACCAATCCGCAAAAAACGTTGATTCAGAAATTAAAGTCAGTCCTGCCGGTTCTAATTCCATTGGTGATTAAGACCTTGGATCAATCGATGGCGCGGTCGATTTCTCTCCAACTGAGAGGTTTTGATAATCTCAACCGGACTGTCAGAACCTCCCAGCGCGTGTATCGCCTGTCGCGGACGCTGCACATTGGTCTGACTGGATTGGCAATTTTATTGATTGGGTGGAAGATATGGACGAAGATAAACGGATTGTAATTGAAAATTTGACCACCCGTTATCCGGGTACTGAGCAACCACAACTGCGTCAGATTAACGCGGAGGTTCATACCGGCCAGGTGGTTGGGATTATCGGGAATAGCCACTCCGGCAAATCGACTTTGTGCCATGTGCTGGCAGGGGTCATTCCCAAAATGGTGTCTGCTGAGATTGAGGGCGACTGGCACATGTTTGGCCAGCGAGTGTCCGACAATTGGCCCGTTTATAATGCCATGAATGGAGTTGTACTGCAAAATCCAGCTGGCCAACTAAGCGGGTTGGCAGACACGGTTGCCGATGAAATCGCCTTTGACTTGATTAATCAGGGAATGGCTGAAGGACTGATTCAAAAACGGGTTGAAGAAGTTGCCACGCAAATGGGGCTGATTGAACAGCTGAATTTGCGTCCCGAGAGCCTTTCCGGTGGTCAGATCAAGCGGTTGGCAATTGCCACGGCGATTGTGGCTAACCCGGCTGTTTTGATTATGGATGATCCGACCAGTCAGATGGATCCCCTTGGCCGCCGACAATTTTTCCAATGGCTGGCCCAAGTCAAAGAGACGACTGTCTTCATTGTCACCAGTGAAATTGACGATTTGTGCGAAGTCGCCGACGTTGTGTGGGTGCTGCACGAGGGTCAAATGGTAGCCCAGGGCAGGCCGGGTGAGGTGTTTAATCATTTGGCGGCTGACTGGCAGATTCCAGCCCCGACAATCCAGCAACTTGCTCAAAAAATGGATTGGCACTTGGCTGATGGCCGGTATCCGGTGAATGACGCTGATCTGAAGGAGGTTCGTTATGTCCACAATTGAACTGAACCACCTGACGTTCACTTATCCGGAACGGTCCTTTAGCTTGGATGTTGAAGACAAACACTTCGCCGATCCGATGGTGGCGATTGTCGGCCAAAATGGTGCCGGCAAATCAACGCTCTTCAAATTGTTGACGGGCTTGCTGACACCACAAACCGGTGTGATTAAGATCGATGGAGAAAATTTTAATGATCTTAAACCAGTCGAAAAGTTACTGAAGGTTGGGATTACTTTTCAGAATCCTGACGATCAGCTTTTCAACCCGACCGTTCAACGTGAGGTGGAGTGGAGTGTCGCGCAGGTCATGGATGACCACGACACGATTACGAGGCGGGCTTTAGCGGCTCTAAAAAGAGTTGGCTTGGATGATAAAACAGCTGAAAGTCCATATGACCTGTCATTGTCGGAACGCAAGCTGTTGAGTGTTGCCACAGTTTTGGCAGTGGATCCGGCGATTTATTTATTTGATGAGCCGATGATGTCGCTTGATTGGGAAAGCCGGCGCAAGTTGACCGCAATTTTCCATCAGTTGGCTGATTCGGGCCACCAAGTTGTGACCATCACCCATGACATGGATTGGGTCGCCGCCGAGTTTGAGTCGGTGTATGTTATGGAACACGGGAAGTTTGGCTTCGCCGGCAGTCCACGGGAATTGTTCAGCGATCACGAACTTGTCCAGCGAGTGGGATTACTACCACCGCGGATTATGGACATAGCGGAGTCGCTGGGTGATTCACAGACATATTTATCGGTTAATGATTATTGCCAGAAAAATCGAGATGTATAGAAAAAGTCACCTCTGCGGGTTTTCCAGGTTGAAGGATTAACTTCAGCTTCTGGCAAGAACTCACATGGGTGACTTTTGTGTTTAATAACGTTTCATGATCATCGGGTGCTTCCTCAGATCACTCGGTTTGGTTTTACTTTGTTTCATGGTCATAATCATATACCATTTCTTTTGGATCTTTTGTTTGACTAATACAAAATAGGTCTTCGCATTTTTAGCGCCCATTAGGATCATCAGTATAATTTTCTGAATTAGGAGACTGTCCCATCACTATTCGAACTTCGTCTCCCAACTTACGCTGTTCCCATTCATCCGTGAATCCTTTAAATCGCAATTCTGGAACTTTCTTTTTAACTGAATCACCTATTTTCGCCATAGTCCCCACCATTTTATTGGTTTTTCTTGATTTACCTTATCAACAGTCTCGTTGGTTGGTACCAATGGAGCAAGGCAGCTAAGAAGGGATATTAGTGGCAATTAATAAAATACATGAGGTTGGGCATATTGCCCCACCTCTTTTTATGATATACTAGAGTAGTTTTTGAGCCTTGTAAAAAATGTGATTTTCTAGTTCAAATTTAAAAAAGAAAAGGGGAGAACATGGACATCTTTTTGAGGAGTATATCAGGCATCCTGGTCATCCTGGGCATGATTTTAGTGGGCTTTGTCATCGGTGAAAAAGGTTGGTTTGATGACAAGTCACGTGGCTTGATTGCAAAGCTAGTTACTCAAGTCGCTCTTCCCTGCTATATGCTCTACACCATCACGCAACGCTTCACAGCAGCAGATCTGCTTAAAATGTTGCCAGCCTTGCGGTTTCCTGCCCTGTCTATGGTTGTTTTGCTTGGCATCGCGACAGGAGTAGCCAGGATCTTTGCAGTAAGACAGGACCGTCGTGGCCTCTTTATTTCCATGTTTTTTAACTCCAATACGATTTTTGTGGGGCTCCCCATTAACCAAGCCCTCTTTGGAGATGCCAGCATTCCCTATGTTTTGATCTATTACATGTGCAATACAACCTTTTTCTGGACTTTGGGAACTTATCTCATCCAGCGAGATGGTGAGGGAGAAGCTCAGTTTGATCTTAAAACGAGTCTGAAAAAAGTCTTTTCTCCGCCCCTCATGGGCTTTCTCTTGGGACTAGTCTTGGTGATGCTACAGATCAAGTTGCCAGCTTTTCTAGCCAGTGATTTACAGTACCTGGGCAATTTAACAACCCCCTTATCCATGATATTCATCGGTTTGTCAGTGTCTCATGTAGGTGTGAAGCAGTTGGTTCTGGGAAAAGAGCAACTATTGATTCTACTAGGTCGCTTTCTGGTTGCCCCTCTCTTGATGGCCTCCATCGTCTACTGGGTGCCTCTTCCAAGTTTGATGAAGCAGGTCTTTATCATCCAGTCCGCTATGCCTGTGATGACCAATGCGCCAGTTGTTGCCAGACTCTATGGAGCTGATAGTGACTATGCAGCCGTCATGGTGACAGAAACGACCCTTGCAACCATGGTGGTGATCCCTATTCTCATGCTGTTGATGGCTTAACAAATAGCAAATACAAAAGCTCAAGTTTTTTAAAACTTGAGCTTTTCTTATAACATGGCTAACAAGATGGTAAGGACCAGAGTGATGCCCATCCGAATCAGGTGGTGAGCTGGATGGAAGTTTCCTTTGTGTTTCCCATTCCAATAGGCTCCGTAGCAAATCAAACCACAGCCGATCAGCCAAAGGACTAGAGCGACAATCGGTAAAAAGAAGTAGAGGATGAGTGATAAGGTCGCAAGGCTACTTCCGATGAGGAGAAATGTATTTCCTAGAGTGTGATTCCCTTTTTTAACTTCAGAAAGAGAAGCCAATAAGTGAAGAAGAACAAAAGCAAGGGCAAAGAAGGCTGTAAAAAAGCCGAGAAGAATGGGGAAGAACATAGGGTTTCCTTTCTAAGATATGATTGCCTGAGTACTATTTTTTATGACTGATTTTATGAAGAATCATAAATGATACTACAAGATTTAAAATAATAACCAATAAGGTAAAAAGAGAGTAACTATAAAGTTTAATTGGAAATTCATTTTTGAGATTGCAAAGAGCAAACAAACTCGTTAAAATGCCCGTCAACAATCCAGGCACATATTTTCGAATAACGACTGTCTGAATCAGATGTCCTAAGACATGGTAGATATAAGCGATTATGATGCTTGCGTAAATGCTATAGTTGTTAAACTGGTAACTAAGATATAGCGACGTCATTAGGATCAGAAATTGCTCCAAGACAATGGCATTGAAAGCAAAAGGAGTGTAATAAGATAGGATTCGATTGTTTGGATACTGGATTGATATTTTTTTGACAAAGGATGGCATCCAAACGATTTCTTCCAGTTCGTGAAGCATGAAGAGTGATGGAAATAGAAAGTAAAATTGCACGCTGGTCATTGAAAATACTCCCTTCTAGTTCGAGCCCACTTTTAAAATCTCCAAATAAAACTGGATCACTTCTTGTTCCGTGTAGGACTTGCCTTTTTTCAACCACCAGCTGAGGGTTTCGATGAAATGGCTGACGACCAGGTGTTTGAGGTAAGAGTGAGGGAGAGTTGGATGGGCCTTGATGAGTTCGTCGGCTACCATTGGGTAGACATCGTGTTCTAGTTCTTTTCGCAGTTGCCGTATAAAATAATCGTTTTTAGAGAGCAAGAGACTGGTCACATGATCTTGATTTTTCTTGAAATGCTGAAAGATATGAGCCAGATAGTCTTGTGGTGAGAGGTGTTCAGCACGCTCAAAGAGATGGTGAAAGAGTTTTTGACAGAGTTCATCTAGCAATAATTCCTTGCTCTCGTAATGGCTGTAAAAGGTCGAACGCCCCACATCAGCAAGATCAATGATTTCCTGAACCGTGATGGCCTCGTAGTCTTTTTGGTTGAGTAAGTGTAAGAAAGCTTGATAGATAGCTTTTCGAGTTTTGGTGATGCGACGATCCTGTGCTGTCATATGGACACTTCGAACAAACTGTTCGGTAACGTACAACCTAAACAGTTTGCCCCTATCCTTTCTGTTGATAGTATTGGATAATAGATAATGAACAAGATGTTCATGAATCTATTATATCAGAGGATTGAGGATTATGAAGACAAAACATGCGGTCTGGATCGCTTTTTTCTTGAATTTGAGTTATGCCATTGTCGAGTTTATTGCGGGAGGGATTTTTGGTTCCAGTGCAGTCCTTGCGGATTCCGTTCATGACTTGGGGGATGCGATCGCTATTGGGATCTCCGCCTTTTTGGAGAGCATTTCTAACCGTGAAGAAGACAGCCACTATACCTTGGGCTACAAGCGCTTTAGCCTTTTAGGGGCCATGGTAACGGCAGTGATTCTCATGACAGGGTCCGTTCTGGTTATTTTAGAAAATATAACGAAACTCTTTCATCCACAACCGGTCAATGATGAGGGCATCCTTTGGCTAGGAATCATAGCCGTCAGCATCAATGTGCTAGCGAGTCTCGTCATTCGCAAAGGACAAACCAAGAACGAATCCATTCTCAGCCTGCATTTTCTGGAAGATACCTTGGGTTGGGTGGCTGTTATCCTAATGGCCATTGTTCTACGATTTACCGACTGGTATATTCTGGATCCGCTCTTATCTCTTGCCATTTCCATCTTTATTCTGTCAAAAGCCATTCCACGTTTTTGGAGCACGCTCAAGATTTTCTTGGATGCCGTGCCAGAAGGAGTAGATATCCAGCAAGTCAAGAGTGATTTGGAGCGGTTGGACCATGTCGCTAGTATCAATCAGCTCAATCTTTGGACCATGGATGGTTTGGAAAAAAACGCCATTGTCCATGTTTGTCTGGAGCATGTCAAGCATATGGAGGTCTGTAAAGAGTCTATCCGCACCTTGCTCAAAGAGAGTGGATTTCAAAATGTTACCATCGAAGTGGATGAAGACTTGGCGACCCACCGCGCCCACAAGCGAAATATCGAAGAACTGGAAGTGGATCAAGGTCATGGGCATGATCATCACCATCATTAATGACGAGTTGGTACGAGCAGAAGCCTAAGAAAAAGTGTATACTGTAGATAAGGAAGCAATAGAAAGTAGGTTGTTCCTATGAAGAAAACAGTTTATACAAAAGCTGGGCAAGTGGGTCTAGTAGAAGTTGAACGTCCGCAAATCGAAGCGCCGGATGATGTTATTCTCCGCATCGTCCGCACATGTGTCTGTGGATCCGATCTCTGGAGCTACCGTAATCCAGATATTGACGCAGGGCATCAAAATAGTGGCCACGAAGCCATTGGGATTGTCGAAGAAATCGGAGAAGCTATTACAACGGTCAAACCAGGAGACTTTGTCATCGCACCTTTCACCCATGGTTGTGGGGAGTGTGATGCCTGTCGTGCTGGCTACGATGGGACGTGTGACCGTCATATCGGCACCAACTGGTCTGATGGGGTGCAAGCGGAGTACATGCGCTTCGAATACGCCAACTGGGCCCTTGTCAAAATTCCAGGGCAACCATCAGATTATACAGAAGCCATGCTCAAATCTTTCTTGACGCTGGCAGATGTCATGCCGACGGGCTACCATGCGGCGCGTGTAGCAGACGTGAAGCCTGGTGACAAAGTAGTGGTCATCGGGGACGGTGCCGTTGGTCAATGTGCGGTTATCGCAGCCAAAATGCGTGGAGCATCGCAAATTGTCCTTATGAGTCGCCACGAAGACCGTCAACAAATGGCCTTGGAGTCAGGCGCGACAGCAGTCGTAGCTGAACGTGGTGAAGAAGGCATTGCTAAGGTCCGTGAAATCCTTGGTGGCGGAGCAGATGCCGCCCTTGAATGCGTCGGTACAGCGGCAGCTGTCGATCAAGCCCTTGGGGTTCTTCATAATGGAGGGCGCATGGGATTTGTCGGCGTGCCTCATTACAATAACCGTGCCCTTGGTTCGACCTTCGCCCAAAATATCTCAGTGGCAGGTGGAGCAGCCTCAGTTACTACTTATGACAAACAAGTTTTGTTAAAAGCAGTTCTTGACGGTGATATCAATCCGGGTCGTGTCTTTACTTCAAGCTATAAACTGGAAGATATCGACCAAGCTTATAAGGCTATGGATGAACGCAAGACTATTAAGGCTATGATTGTTTTAGAGTAACGAAAAAATCTAGTAGAAATCATCTACTAGATTTTTTGTAGTGAAATAGTTTCTTATTTCAAATCCGACATCGCTTGTTTCTTGGTGAAGGTGCGCTCTTGTTTGTTAGCTAAGGCATTGATGCGAGCATCTAAAAGGATCGCCCGGCCTTCGGCACTTCGGGTATAGATGAGGTCATACTTGCCCAGACTCTTTCGGATTTGTTCCACAAAGGCTTGGGCATCTTCTTTACGTTTGTCAAAGAGGCTTGGCACGGCGAAATATTCTGTCTGATCGGACTCCTTTTCCTGTGCTTTCAAGATATAGCGCTGATTTTCAATTGGAGCGAAAAACTCGATCATGGTTTGCGAGAAGAGTTCCTTCTCCCGCATGGTTCCGCCCTTCAAATAGATCAGCGTGTTGATGGCATCCTTTCTGTCTCGTACGACTTGGATACGGGTCTCTTGAGTCTGAATATGCCCAAAGAGGAGCAGGGCTTGGTGAATAGCCTGGCCGAAGACTTCTAACCGTTTATAAGGGCTCTTATAGAGATAGTAGCGCAGCCAAGCAAGGAGAGCGAGAACAGCTAAGATGAATAGAAGAATTAGAGACGCTTTATTCCCTCCTCCTCTATGTGAATAGTAAAAAAGGTTGGCGAAAGCATTGGTCAAAGCGGCGGCCGTCAGCCAACGAGCTAGCTTCCTGGCGTCAAAAAATAGGGCCAGGGGCAGGAAGTGTTTATCCACTTGGACCTCATTTGCAATCTCCATATTCTCCAGAATCGGCAGGGCTGTTTGCCAGCCGTCTCGGAGTTCTTGACGATGGGTGGAGCGCTCTAAGGTTTCTTCATTGAGTTTTTGCAACTGTTTTTTGGTATAGCGGATATTGTCAAAGGCTAGACGTTCGATACCGGATTCGATGAAGGGCTCCTTGTAATGGAGACCTAAAAATTGCTTCATCCGTCTTTCTAAGAGCTCCAGATCAGGACTATATTCTTTCAGCTGATCAGTGAGGGCTTCGATCTCTTCCTTTTCAAGATCGGACTTTTCATACCATTTCTTTAGGGAAAGATTGATGGAGACCAGGTGCCAGATGTTACTGGTCTTGTCTGGGTCTTCGGGCCACACTCGGATGGCACGACCTCGCATTTGGTTGCTGAGCATGAAACTGCCGACAAAGCTCGCTAGGATCAGAGAGTTGACGCAAGGAGCATCCCAGCCTTCTCCTAGAAGGGACTTGGTTCCAATGACGACTTGGATGAGCCCTTCTTGAAAGAGCTGGGTCACAGCTGTCACCAAATCATGTTGAGAACCAACCAAGCGAACCTTGAGAAAGTCATCTGGAGATAATTGGCCGACACTTTGGTAAGTCAATCGATTCTCTCCTAGAAGTTCTTCTAATCTTGGCTTAGAGACCGTCGGGATGATGACGATGCTGCCGGTCAAGACAGCGATGGCAGGAGGAGTTGTTAGCTCTATGCTTTCCCTGCGAATGGATTCGAAATAAGAGAGCACTCCCAACTGAGTGAATTGGGCATCCTTATCCCCAAGATGAACTTCAAACTCTTGGCGAATATAGTCTGTTAAAACCAGTTGGCGCAGTTGGCTTCCAAGAGCCTGGTATTCCGCCTTGAAAATTTCTCGGACGGCATTAAGTTTTCCGAGGGATTGGTTCAGCAGGAGGTCTTGTTTTTTGTTGCGGACCAGTTTGACTTGTTTTCGATCGATCAAGCTGGCTGCTTTTAATTCATGAAGCAGTTGCTTCTCGTATTCCTCAGGTAGATTGTACCAGTGAGGCACCTGAAAGAGCAGACCTTGCAGGAGAATTTCAAGCCAGTCCAGGGTGAAAGCAGGTAGTTTCTTGGCTCCTAAAAGGTCCTGGAAACGTTTGGGAAAGTCAATTCCCTTGCTTCGAAGAAAGATCAGGGTAGCAGAGAGATACTTGGGCTCATTGAGCAATTCATCATCGCTGATCTGACCCGATAAGGCCTGGCAGGTTTGGAGGTGTTGGCAAAAGAGAGGATCGGAAGTCAGTTGTTGCAAGAGAGCATTCTTTTGTTGGCTAAAAGCATCCAACTGCTCTTGCTCTTCCTTGGTTGGAAAGGCGAAGTAAACATAGTCTTGGTGGGGACAAAGGGTGTCTTCCTTGACCAATTCGGGAACCGTAATTTCCTCATCGATCTCACCACACATGCGGATATAGCGATCCCAAAGGGCAGGATCCCCTTCATAGGGAGGGGTGGCGGTGAGGGAGATCATCTTTAAGTCAGGGAAGGCTTGACGAAAAGCTTCCAAACTCTTCCACCATTCATTGCGCAAGTGGTGACACTCATCCAAACAAAGGGTTCCGAGTGAGATGGCTTTGAAAGTAGTAAAGATATCAAAGCCTTTGAAATCAAATGTTTCAATCTCTGCCTGGTCATCGGTATCCTCAGCTTGTGATTGACCGACGACTTGGTTCATGGCGCTGTGTAGAGCCTGATAGGTAGCCACTGTAATCAGCTTAGGATGTTTGAGGTCCTGAGAAATCAGTTGCTCCGCTTGGCTTTCATCACTCAAGAATGCCTGGATAATCCGGTCGACCCATTGTTGACGAATGGTGACCGTTGGAGCCAAGATCAGGGTTGGCTGGCCGAAGCGTCTGATAAATTCGATTCCCAGGGTTGTTTTTCCAGAGCCAGGAGCTGCTACCAAATGCAGGTGGCCATCCGCCATAAAAGCGTCACTCTTATCGAGAACGCGTTTTTGATAGTGTCTCCATTGGCCTGTAAAGGCTAGTTCTTGTAACATTGGTTTCCTCCCTTGTACTGTCCCCATTATATCATAGCGGAGGACAAGAATCTCTTGGTAGAAGTTGAAGATTTCCGCTTTCTAATGAAAATAGCAAAGGGGAAATTTTGAGTGATAAAAAGCCCAATCAACGGATTAGGCTTTTCATGTTAGTCTTTCTTTGTTTTACGAGAGAGGCCAAAGGCAGCACCCATGCTAAGAAGACCAAGACCTAGAGTCGTCAAAGCAATTGAGGTCTTGCTTCCTGTATTTGGAAGGCTTGCTTCTTTTTGAGGAAGAGCAGCTGGTGCGATATAAACTGCTGTTTTGACAGGCTCATCTTTAGCCGGTGTGAAAACGGTCGGTTTCGCAGGAGTGACAACAGCCGGTTTCTGAGGAGTAGGAGTCGGTGTTGCAGGTGTTTGGATGCTAGGCGTTTGTGGTTTTGCTTTCGCCACGCGGTGAGTTTTTGAGATCAACTCATACTTGTCTGTTTGTACCTTGAAGACACGACCTTTTTGGACAGTTTCAACGACTTTATTGGCAAATTGAACGTTCAACAAGTTAGCAAAGTTTTTGTCGATATCTAAGTAGAGACCATTTGTTCCATTGACCAATGGATCAAAGTCTTTTTTTTCACGTGTTTCACCAACCACTGTCAAAGAGATACCAGCATCTTGAAGGGCTTTCAGTGTCGCTTCTTTTGTTGGTGTATCCTTTGTAAGATCAATGTCCTCATCTGTAATCAAGAAAGCAAAGCGATGGTTGTTTGCCCCAGTCCCCCAGTTGTAGTCTCCTGAAGTAGCGATATGATGCAATGGAACAGTAGCATTTTCATAGTAGCCTTTAGTTTTGATGGTTTTCAGAGCAGAAATGAAACTTTCTGGATCTGTTGTGAATTTTGATCCATTAAAATCATGGTATTTTGTACGGTCTGATCGTTCATATTCAACCAATCCTAAACGGGCTTGAATATTTTTAGCAGAAAGATTGCGAACGAAGGTCTCAACATTTTTCATCGTATTATTAATATGGTCGTCCATTGAGAACGATTTATCAATGACAAAGACGATGTCTGATGTTCCTTGGACTTCTTTTTTATTGACCACATCTGCTTCTTTTGTCACTTCGACTAGAGTTGTTTTATTAACTGTTTCAGTTGTTGTCTCAGTGTAGTCAGCTGTTTCTTTGGTTGATGTAGCTGTCTTGGTAGATGACACTGGTTTTGAAGTGCCAACAGGTGTGTCTTGATCGGATAAGCTAGTCGTTTTGATGGTTGCTGTTGAAGTAGTGGTTGTGTCTGCGCCGTCTGTTTTAGCAGATGGGCCAGTTTTCTTGACGTCCACAGCGATGACATCGCCGGTTTTTGCTTTATCAGCAGGAACAACTGGTGTATTGGCTTTGGCATTGATTTCTTCTGTTGCAGCAGTGATAGGTGATTTTGTTTCTGTATAAGTTGCAGGAGCGGCTTGGGTTGTGCTAGGTGCAACCTCATCAGCAGAAGCAATAGTCGTTCCTGTGAAGATCGTTCCTAAAACAACGGAAGCTAAAGTTAAAGTTTGTTTACGTGAAATAGTATATTTTTTCAAAATACGTCCCCTTTTTAATAAACTTTTTTCTATCATACAGGTTTTTGAAAAACTTGTCAACGGTATAATAATCAAGGGTTTCACTGACTTTTATATTCCTAATTATTGATAAATAACCAAACAAGAAAAATATGCATAAAATAGGTTTAATATACAAAATATATAATAAAAAATAGGATTCCTAGCAATTGGCAAGAAACCCTATTCTATCAGTATTTCTACTCTATTTTTTTGCCGTAAAAAATACTAGCTAGTCACTTTATTTATGTCTCTAAATCAGGACATAGGTTTCAACCGCATGCCCAGCACCATTTTCATTGTTGGTCTTTGTCACGACAGTCGCTCCGTCTTTCACTTCTTGTGGAGCGTTGCCCATAGCGACCCCGATGCCTGCTTTTTTGAGCATAGGGAGGTCGTTGAAGTTGTCTCCCATGGTGAGGACTTCTTCTAAGCACAAGTGGTAGTGGTTGGCTAGCTCAACCAGAGCATCCTCTTTGGAGACCTGCTTAGCCGTGACTTCTAGGTAGTTGGCTTTGGAGAGATAAAAGGCGGTAGAAGGGAAGTCGTCGGCAGAAATAGTGCGATAGAGAGCTTGGATCTCTTCTGGCTCTCCAATTAAGAGCAATTTGTGGAGGGGCTTAGTCGCATCCAGCAAAGGATCCAATAGGGGAAGAATGAGAGGTTTTTCCCCTGTAATCCGGGCTTCCTCTTGACTCCATTGGTCAAGTCGGTCGGTCATCCAGTCTTTTCCACTATAGAGGTTGATCGAAACCTGAGGAAAGTGTTGGTTGACCCAGTCGATAAAGTTCCGGGCCTCCGTCTTGTTCACAGGGTGCTCGAAAAGAACCTGCTCTCCCTTTTGGATCAAGGCGCCATTGTAGCAAGCTATGGGGCAGTCTTCTATACCGAGTTCTTTGGCAATGGGAGCCATTCCTTTTGGAGAACGAGCAGAAGCCAGTACGAAAGGAATGGTTTCGCGTTTTAAATCTGGGATCAATGCTACCAACTGTGGATCGATCTGATGGTGATCATTTAAGATAGTACCATCGATGTCGCTGATGATGAGACGAATGTGAGACATAATGAGGACCTCCTAATAGAGAATAGTGGTTTCACTGCCGATTTGTTTAAGGATTTCAGGGCTTGGTTTTTGATCAGTAATCCAATAGTCAAATTGCTTGAGACGAGCGAGATAGTAGTTGGCATGTTTGTGGAACTTTGCACTTTCTGCTACCAGCACCTTGGTACGAGTCCGTTCAAAAACGAGGGACTTGACTGCAACGTCTTCAGCATCCTCAAAGGTGACTTCGCCATTGGCTAAGCTACTCGCTCCAAAAAAAGCAAGATCAAAGCGAAGATTGTCCAGTATGTGTGCTTGATTCGCGTCATAGTAGAAGCGGTTTTTAGGGTAGAATTTCCCGCCTAGGAGATGAACGTCAACCTGGGAATGGCTACTGAGCTGGATGGCATTGTCAAGAGAGTGCGAATAGACCGTGACTTCCTTATTCAGCATGCCAGCAAGCAGGGTCATCGAGGTGGAAACGTCGAGAAAGATCACTTGTCCATTTTGGATCAATTGCAGGGCCCTTTGAGCCATGGCAGTCTTTTCCTTGTTGGCTTTCTGACTGCGGTCTAGGTAAGAAGGGCCAGGTTCTTTGTTTAAGGGGAGAAGTCCACCATGGGTCCTACGGACTAGCTGGCGTTGGCTCAGAAGGGCAAAATCTCTGCGGATAGTATCTTTTGAGACCTTGAAATAATCGACCATTTCTTTAGCGGATAGCTGTTTTCGCTCTTCTAAAAGTTCTAGGATTTTTTCGAGCCGTTGTTCCTGGTACATGAATTCGCTCCTTATTGCTGTTCTTGCCTTCATTGTACATCATTTTGTAAGTGGATGCAAGTTTTATTAAGTGTATTTAAGTGTTTATGATCTTTTTCTTGTAAAACCTTATTTCTGACGTTTGTTTTAAAGGGGGAATTCTGCTATAATATGTCAAAATAACGTGGAGGTTTCCTTATGGCCAGTGAATATGAAAAAATGATTGCAGGTGACTATTATAGACCTGCAGACCCTGAATTACGGGCTTTGGCCAAAGCCTCTCGGGAGAAACAAGAGGCCTTTAACCAAGAAGTAGACCCTAAAAAAGGGGCGGCCATCATCAAAGAGTGGTTTGGCTCTACTGGCGACAACCTCTATCTAAATCGTCAGGTTCTTGTGGATTATGGGGTCAACATCCATCTGGGAGAGCATTTCTATGCCAATTACAATTTGACTATGTTGGATATATGTCCCATTACGATTGGAAAGAATGCCATGATTGGTCCTAATTGCCAATTTTTGACACCCTTGCACCCACTGGATCCAGATGAACGCAATTCTGGTCTGGAGTATGGGGCTCCGATTACTATTGGGGACAATTTCTGGGCAGGAGGAGGTGTCACCATCCTTCCTGGTGTGACGCTGGGTGATAATGTAGTCGCTGGTGCTGGGGCAGTCGTGACCAAGTCCTTTGGAGATAATGTGGTCCTTGGAGGAAACCCAGCCCGTGTCATTAAAGAAATACCCGTTAAAAAGGAGAAGGGATGATCCATAAACATGAAATTCCTATTTTAGAGTTTGACGACAACCCACAGGCAGTCCTGATGCCGACTCATGAGGGGTTAGACCTGCACCTGCCTGAAAAATGCGTTTATGCTTTTTTAGAGGATGAAATTGATCGCTTTGCCAAAGCTGTTGGAGCTGAGCAAGTGGCTACCTTTGTCTCAGCTACCAAGGCTTATCCAGTCTATGTTCTGGAGCACCAAGGGGAGAAACTCTGCTTGGCCCAAGCGCCAGTTGGATCTGCACCAGCAGCTCAATTCATGGATTGGTTGATTGGCTATGGGGTGAAGAAAATCATTTCCGCAGGCAGCTGTGGCGTCTTGGTAGACATAGAAGAAAATTCCTTTTTGATCCCGACCAAGGCCTTGCGAGATGAGGGAGCCAGTTACCATTATGTGGCGCCTTCTCGTTATATGGAAGTGGATCGTCGTGCACTGACTGCTATTGAAAGGGTTCTAAAACAAGCGTCCATTCCCTATCAAGAAGTCATGACCTGGTCGACGGACGGCTTTTATCGAGAAACGCCTGACAAGGTAGCCTATCGCATTCAAGAAGGGTGCAGTGTTGTGGAGATGGAGTGCGCCTCACTGGCAGCAGTCGCCCAGCTTCGTGATGTAGTTTGGGGCTTGCTCCTATTTACCGCAGATTCTCTTGCAGACCTGGAAAATTATGACCAGCGTGACTGGGGTGCTGAAGCTTTTGAGAAGGCCCTAGAATTGTGCCTAGAGATGGTTCATCACTTGTAGGTCTTTTCACCTTTTTATGATACAATGAAGCTATGTTAGTCAAATTATTTTTTAAACAATGGCAGGCCAAAATTAAAAGCCTGTCTCCGGCAAGGCGAATCTTTCTCAGCTTTGCCTTGGTTATCCTGGTGGGCTCCCTCTTATTGAGTCTGCCTTTTGTCCAGCAAGCAATCTCAAAAGCAGGTTATGTCGACCACCTTTTTACAGCAGTCTCCATGGTCTGTGTGACAGGGCTCTTTACCCAATCAGTAGCTTCGACCTATAATGGTTGGGGGCAATTGATTTGTATGCTCTTGATTCAGATTGGTGGCCTGGGGATCTTGACCTTTATCGGTCTCTTCTTTATGGAAGGTCGCCAAAAGCTTAGCTACAAGGACCGACAGACCATCCGGGACAGCTTTAGCTTTAGCAATAACCAGAGCTTGGCCCGTTTTGTCCGTTCTATTTTCATTACCACCTTTACCATCGAAGGACTGGGGGCCTTGCTCCTCATGATTCGCTTCATTCCTCGATTTGGTTGGGGCCATGGAATCTTTAACTCTATCTTTGTTGCGGTCTCGGCCTTTTGTAATGCGGGCTTTGATAATTTTGGGGGCGATAGTATGATGAGCTTCCAGACCGATTGGTTGGTCAATATGACCTTATCTGCCCTTATTATTACTGGGGGCTTGGGCTTCATGGTCTGGTTTGACCTGGCTACCAAGGCCCGTAATCAATCAGGACGGCGGACTCTTCGCTTCCATACCAAGGTGGTTCTCTGGTTAACAGCTGCGATCCTTCTCTTTGGGACAGTAACCAGTCTCTTGACCGAGTTTAATAATCCAGCAACGATTGGGTCCCTTCCATTAGGAGAGAAGATCTTGGTCAGCTTCTTCCAAACTGTCAGTATGCGGACAGCTGGTTTTGCATCCTTAGATTATACAGCAGTCCGGCCAGTGACGCTCTTCGTCTATCTCTTGCAGATGTTTTTAGGTGGAGCACCGGGTGGGACAGCAGGGGGCATGAAGATCACCACCTTCTTGGTGCTGATTCTCTTAGCGCGCAAAGAGTTGCTCGGCTTGCCACATACCAACCTGGGTAAGCGCACCATCGCACCAGACTTGGTCCAACGCTCTTTGGGGACGGCAGTGATTTTCCAGTTGACTTTTCTCCTTGGACTCTTTGGCCTTTGTCTCGTGACTCCGGATGGTCAACGCTTTTTGTACCTGGTCTTTGAGGTAGTATCGGCTCTAGCGACAGTAGGCGTGACAGCCAATGTGACCTCGACCTTAAATGGAGCAGGGCTGGGGATCATCATGGTGCTTATGTTTATCGGTCGGATCGGCCCCTTGACCCTCATGGTCAGTTTGAACAATTACAAAGCTAAGAAGGCAGATGCCTTGCAATATGCTAAAGCAGACATCATTATCGGATAGGAGAAACTTATGGCAAATCGAACCATTGGAATTTTAGGATTAGGAATTTTTGGACAGAGTGTCCTGAAAACCCTGCAAGACCAGGATGTGGATATTGTTGCGATTGATGATCACGCAGATGTGATCAACCAATATGAATCCATGATTACGACTGGAATTGTTGGAGACATTACGGAGTTGGACCTCTTGGATGCAGCAGATATTGGGAACTGTGACACAGTCGTGATCGCGACGGGTGAAAACCTGGAGTCCAGTGTGCTGGCTGTCATGCACTGTAAGGCACTAGGTGTCGAGCACGTCATTGCCAAGGTCAAAAATGAAGTGACCAAAGAAATTCTGGAAAAGATTGGGGCTGATTTGGTCATCCTGCCAGAGGTAGAAGCAGGCATGTCCCTCGCCAAAATGGTTCTTTTCCAACACCGGATTGAAGTTTTCCAGTTGGATGAAGAAGTGGTAGTAGTCGAGTTTACGGTTCCATCCAGCTGGGTAGGAAAAAGTCTTCAGGACTTGGCTGTCAGAGAGGAGTACCATCTCAACATTATTGGTTATCGAGATGCGGAAGATCAACCGCTTCATATTCAGATTGCTCCCGACTTTATCTGGCCAGAAGGGGTGCGCGTGATGGCGGTGACAGACAACCAGTATCTGGATAGAATCCAAGATTTGTTAGACTAATTGTGTAATGGAAACGGCCGAAAGGTCGTTTTTTTCCTCTCTAGGTTAACTCTTCTTTAAGCAATGATTGCTAAAGTAAGAGAAACAAAAACACTTCCATTGTGGGAATAGAAGGATGAAAGATGATATTTTTTAACAGTATACGACCCAAACAGCCCTTAAAAGAGCTCAAATGGTTTGATATTGGTATTGTGACGGCCATTCTTTTTGGGCTTAATGACTTCGGTGAGTGAGAAGAACAAGTGGAAGGCGCTGGCCTTTTCAACCCTGATCCGCTTTTCTTTCCACACCTATCAAGTGCTTCTCTGGGCCCTTGTGATTGGCGTCATTTATGGGCTCTTCTATTACGTCATGTATAAGAAGGTCGTCAAGAATCTCTTGCCATTTTTCCTCATGCATGCCTTGGCAGATATGTTTGGCTCGAGTCTCATGTATCTCTTGATCAATTGGGGAAGTTGATCTTATAAAATTTTAGGAAAGGCTCTGTCAAGTGTTGACAGGCCTTTTTTTGAGTGCTATAGTAAAAACGTAAGCGCTTACCTAGTAAGGCGAAGCAGATGAAAAGAGGGCGAGTCAGATGCCCAGTAAAAAGAGGAGGACAGACAAATGGCAGGACCAGTGATAGAGGGAGAAAACTACCGGATCTCCGTATTAACGGAATCTTTGGTGCGCTTGGAATACTCAGAGGATGGTGTTTTTGAAGATGGTCAGACGCAAGTTGTACAAAATCGAGATTTTGGCCCTGTTGCCAGTGAGGTCGTAGAGACAGAAGAGGTCCTAGATCTTCATACAGAGCATCTCCACCTCCATTTTGAAAAGGGACCTTTTGCACCGGATCGGCTTTATATCGAACTCAAGGGTCAGTATGCAGTCTATGGGAGCCGCTGGCACTATGGAGATCAGCCGGAGACCTTAAAGGGGACTAGTCGGACGCTTGACGAGGTCGATGGGGCTATGGAGTTGCAAGATGGGATCTTGAGCAAGGCCGGTTATGCTCTTTTAGACGATTCCGCTTCCTACTTGTATGATGACGAAAGCGGGTTTAGAGCACGGCCACGTCCAGAAGTGGATCTGTATTTCTTCGGTTATGGGCGCGATTATCTAGGAGCCTTGAAAGATTTTTACCATCTGACAGGACAGCCACCCCTCTTGCCACGTTATGCTCTGGGAAACTGGTGGAGTCGCTATTGGCCTTATACCAGTCAGGAGTACACAGATTTGATGGATCGTTTCAAAGCAGAAGGGGTGCCTCTTGCAGTCAGTGTGATCGATATGGACTGGCACAAGACGGCGATTCCTGCTCGCTTTGGAAGTGGTTGGACTGGCTATAGTTGGAACCGGGATTTGATTCCTGATCCAGCTGCTTTCTTAAATGGCCTGCATGAGCGTGGTTTAAAGGTGACCTTAAATGTCCATCCGGCAGATGGAATTCGCGCCTTCGAAGATACTTATCCCATGGTCGCAAAACGCTTGGGACTGGATGCTGAAAAAGAAGAAGCGGCTAGCTTTGACTTTTATAGTCCAGCTTTTCGCGAAGCTTATTTCGAAGATGTCCACCATCCCTTGGAAGATCAAGGAGTGGACTTTTGGTGGATTGATTGGCAGCAAGGTAGTCATGGCAAGATGGATCCCCTTTGGTTGTTAAACCACTATCATTATCTAGACAATTGCCGAAAAGGCCAAGCTGGTCTCATCTTATCACGATATGGGGGTCCCGGCAGCCATCGGTATCCGATTGGTTTTTCAGGGGACACTATTGTGACTTGGGAATCCCTAGCCTTTCAACCCTATTTTACTAGCACAGCTTCCAATATCGGCTACACCTGGTGGAGTCATGATATCGGTGGCCATATGCGGGGCTACTATGATGAAGACTTGGCTCTTCGATGGTTGCAGTTTGGGGTCTTTAGCCCGATTAATCGTCTCCATAGTTCTTGTAATGCCTTTAACAGCAAGGAACCGTGGTTTTACTCGCCTGAGACCTGTCGCTTGATGAAGCAGTATTTGCGCCTGCGCCATGGCCTACTACCTTATCTCTACACCATGAATGTGGCGACACACGAAGAAGGGCTACCTTTGGTTCAACCCCTCTATTACCACTATCCAAATGAAGAAGAGGCTTATGAAGCGAAGAATCAATATTTCTTTGGTAGTGAACTCATGGTGGCACCAATTACCGAAGCGCTGGATCCTGTCTTTCATAGTGCTTCTGTGAGCGTTTGGTTCCCAGACGGCGTTTGGTACGATTTCTTCCATGATTGGAAGTATGAAGGAAGAGGCAAGCTTACGGTCTTTAGGACCAGCCAGGATATTCCGGTCTTTGCACGTGCAGGAGCCATCATCCCTATGGATGCACAACCACAGACAGGAGTAGACCTTCCAGAAATGCTGGACTGGCATCTCTTCCCAGGTGACAATCGTTCCTTCGTACTCGTCGAAGGAGAAGGAGCTAGCAAGGTTGAAACCCGCCTAACAGTCGATTGGGATGAAAAAAAGATTAGGATGGATCTGTCAGGTGATCTAGCCTTGCTTCCTGAAAAGAGACAGCACCGTTTCTTGCTCCATACCTTTGAGACAGCCCCTATTTTAGTGGACAATCAAAGTCAGGAAATTGCGATGGGTGAGCTGCAATCGCATCCGATTGCTAAAGAAGATCGGATGTTTGAACTCTTGAAATCTGCCAACCTGGCTTACGATAGGAAAAATGAATTATTTGCGGCTTGTTCAAGAGCCAAGGATTGGAAACAGTTGATGAAGGTCATCACACCTTTGGAGGAAGGCTTGCGCCAACGTCTCTTTGAAGTGATTTATTCTAGTGAAGAGGGAGAAGACTTGTAAACTCTTGCAATTTCACCCCTATTTTTGTATGATGAAAATGATTTCACAATCATAAAGGAGAAGAAAAAATGGAACAAAAATGGTGGCATAACGCCGTAATTTACCAAGTTTATCCAAAAAGTTTCAAGGATAGTAATGGCGATGGCATAGGGGATCTCAAGGGGATCACGAGCAAGCTAGACTATCTGGAAAAGCTAGGGATTACAGCCATCTGGCTCTCACCAGTCTACAAGAGTCCCATGGATGATAACGGCTATGACATCTCGGATTACGAGGATATTGCCTCCATCTTTGGTACCATGGAAGATATGGAAGAATTGATCGCAGAAGGTCAGAAACGTAAGATCAAAATCATCATGGACTTGGTGGTCAACCATACCTCTGATGAGCATGCTTGGTTTATCGAGGCGCGTGAAAACCCAGACAGTCCAAAGCGGGATTTCTATATCTGGCGCGATGAGCCCAATGGTATTATTTCTGCTTTTAGTGGCTCTGCTTGGGAATTCGATGAAGCTTCAGGTCAATACTACCTGCATAACTTTAGTAAGAAGCAACCAGACCTTAACTGGGAAAATGAGGAGCTTCGTCATCAGATCTATGACATGATGAATTTCTGGATTGACAAGGGAATTGGTGGCTTCCGTATGGATGTGATCGATATGATCGGTAAGATTCCAGATCAGGAAATCATCAGCAATGGTCCCATGCTCCATCCTTACTTGAAGGAAATGAATCAAGCGACCTTTGGTGATAAGGATCTGCTTACAGTGGGTGAAACTTGGGGGGCAACTCCAGAGATTGCCAAGCAATACTCCAATCCGAAAAATCAAGAATTGTCCATGGTCTTCCAATTTGAACACATCGGCCTTCAATACCAACCGGGTCAACCAAAGTGGCACTACGCGAAGGAATTGGATGTGCCTAAATTGAAGGAAATTTTCACAAAGTGGCAGACGGAATTAGGAGAAGAGGAAGGCTGGAATTCCCTCTTTTGGAACAACCACGATCTCCCACGGATTGTGTCAACTTGGGGGGATGATGGCGACTACCGTATCAAATCTGCCAAGGCTTTAGCAATTCTGCTTCACTTGATGAAGGGGACTCCGTATATCTATCAAGGCGAAGAAATCGGGATGACCAATTATCCATTTAAGACCCTTGAGGATGTGGAAGATATCGAGTCAATCAACTATGCCCATGAAGCCTTGGGAAAAGGAGTGCCACTCGAAGTGATCATGGATCAGATCCGCCATATTGGTCGGGACAATGCACGGACACCGATGCAGTGGAATGATGAAGCAGAAGCTGGCTTTACGACAGGTCAACCATGGCTTGCGGTCAACCCAAACTACAAAGAGATCAATGTAGAGGCTGCCCTAGCAGATCCAGACTCTATTTTCTATACCTACCAAGCCCTCATTGCTTTGAGAAAAGAGTACCCTTGGCTTGTGACCGCTGATTATGAATTGGTGGACGCAACAGACAAGGTTTTTGCCTACAAGCGGGTAGAAGGAGAGCAAGCCTATCTGGTGGTTGTCAATCTCTCCAGTCAAGAGCAAGAGTTACCGCTCGTCAATGGGGTTGAAGAGGTTCTCATTGCCAATACCAAGGTAGAACAAGTCCTCGAATCAGGCAAGTTGGCCCCTTGGGATGCCTTCTGTGTTAAATTAGCCTAATGAAGCAAATGAAAAAATAGGGGAAATTACTTCCTCGTAGAAGCAGGTCTTTCTCGATAGAGAAGGCCTGTCAGAATGAGGACGAAGTCATCTAAAAAACTTTCCTTAGGTGAGTACGGACGTCAGCGAACTTCTACGAAGTTCCAAGACTAAATCAAGATACTAAGGGCGTCTGCGGATAAAGTCAAAATAGGAAGTTTGACGCAGAATCTTTTGATTCTAGAAAAACTTATCTTTTTGACACAATCCGCAGCCCGTGTTCAATTTTTATTGAGCCCCTTCGCTCTTTAATTTCTGGGCTCAGGCTAAAACAGTTTCCCAAACTGTTTTACTCTCAATAATTCCGAGTGCTAGAAACAATAGTGTTTCTAGCACTTTTCTCACGGCGGAAAGTTTCACTAGATGATAGAATCATTCTAACGAATACATTTTTATAGAATTTCTTAGATTTGTAAACAGAAGCAATTTGTTTATGCTTGCACAGGTCTTTCTCAGTAGAGAAGGCCTTCTTTAGTTTTTAGGGGCTGTTCTTCTAGCAGAATCCGCTCAAAATCCGCTCAGAAATGGTTCAGGGACGCTTGGGCTATAGGAAATCTTTATAAGAAGTCCTAGTTTTTGCTTTTAATCTCTGGTCTCAAGGCCCATTAAATCCGTGTTATAGTTTTTGGCTATATCAAAATTCGTGTAAAAGCAATTATACAAGACGGCTATCTTCTGATATGATAGTGTCAATTAGAATTTTTGGAGGACACAACATGTCAACTACAATTATCGGTTTCCCACGTTTGGGTGAATTCCGTGAATTAAAATTTACAACTGAAAAATACTTTAGAAAAGAAATCTCAGCAGACGAGCTCTTGGCAGCTGCTAAAGACTTGCGTGCTAAACATTGGAATATCGTTAAAGAACAAGGCATCTCAGAGATTCCTTCAAATGACTTCTCACATTACGACAATTTCCTTGATGCAGCCTTCCTTTTCAACGTCGTGCCTGCATCTGTTCAAAACTTGGATTTGACAGACCTTGAACAATACTTCGCTTTGGCGCGTGGTTACCAAGGTGAAAAAGGGGATGTCCGTGCCCTTCCAATGAAAAAATGGTTCAACACCAACTACCATTACATCGTTCCTAAATTTGAAAAAACAACAGAAGTGAAATTGGCTGGTCACAAGATTTTTGATGAGTATCAAGAAGCCAAAGAATTGGGGATCAACACTCGTCCAGTAGTGGTTGGACCATTCACTTTCCTTCAATTATCTGACTTTGAAGATGGTGTGAAAGCTGAAGACTTCTTCGACAGCCTGGTTGCTGCTTACCAAGAAGTCTTTGCTAAATTGGCTGAGCTTGGTGCGACTCGTATTCAACTCGATGAGCCAGCTCTTGTTAAAGATTTGACAGCCGAAGAAAAAGCTCTCTTCTTGAACCTCTACAACAAACTCTTGGCTGACAAGAAAGGTCTTGAAGTCTTGATCCAAACTTACTTTGGTGATGTTCGTGATGTCTACAAAGACCTTGTAAACTTGCCAGTAGATGGTATCGGTCTTGACTTTGTTGAAGGGAAGAAAACGCTTGAATTGGTGAAAGGTGGCTTCCCAGCTGATAAGACCCTTTATGCTGGTATTGTCAATGGGAAAAACATCTGGCGTAACAACTACGAGAAGAGTCTTGCAATTCTTGAACAAGTTCCAGCTGAAAAGGTTGTCTTGACGACTTCTTGCTCCCTTCTTCATGTGCCATTTACAACGGCTAACGAAGATTTTGAACCAGCTATTTTGAACCACTTCGCCTTTGCGGTTGAAAAATTGGGTGAATTACGTGACTTGGATGCCATCCGCAATGGTCAAGGAGCAGAAGCTCTTGCTGCCAACAAAGAACTCTTTGCAACAGAACGCGTTGGAGCAAATGCTGAACTTCATGCTCGCATCGCAGCTTTGACAGAAGCAGACTACACTCGCTTGCCAGCCTTTGCAGAACGGGAAGAAATCCAAAAAGAAGCCTTCAAGCTTCCAGCACTTCCAACCACTACCATTGGTTCATTCCCTCAAACTAAGGAAGTACGTGCCAAACGTTTGGCCTTCCGTAAGGGTGAATTGACTCAAGAAGAATATGATGCCTTCCTTGCTGAAACGATCGACGAATGGATCAAATGGCAAGAAGAAGTTGGATTTGACGTACTTGTACACGGTGAATTCGAGCGGAACGACATGGTTGAGTACTTCGGTCAAAACTTGTCTGGTTACCTCTTCTCTAAAAACGGTTGGGTACAATCATACGGTATGCGTGGGGTGAAACCACCAATCATCTGGGGAGATGTGACTCGTCTCAACCCAATCACAGTGAAATGGTCTAGCTACGCACAAAGCCGTACAGACAAACCTGTTAAAGGTATGTTGACTGGGCCTGTGACCATTCTTAACTGGTCATTCCCACGTGAAGACATCTCTATCAAGGATTCTACTCTTCAAATCGCTCTTGCTATCAAGGATGAAGTTCTTGACCTTGAAGCTGCAGGCGTGAAAATCATCCAAATCGACGAAGCTGCTCTTCGTGAAAAATTGCCACTTCGTCGTAGCGACTGGTACGAAGATTACCTTGACTGGGCGATTCCAGCCTTCCGTTTGGTACACTCAACTGTAGCTCCAGATACCCAAATCCACACTCACATGTGTTACTCAGAATTTACAGATATCATCCCAGCGATCGACAACTTGGATGCGGACGTTATCTCATTTGAGGCTAGCCGTTCAAACCTTGAAATCTTGGACGAACTCAAAGCGAAAAACTTCCAAACAGAAGTTGGACCTGGGGTTTACGATATCCACTCACCACGTGTCCCACAAGACGGTGAAATTGATCACACTATCGAAGCGATCTTGGCCAAAGTACCAAGTGGCAAAGTTTGGATCAACCCTGACTGTGGTTTGAAGACTCGCGGAATTAAAGAAACAAAAGAAAGCTTGATCAAGCTGGTTAATGCCGCTAAAGAAGCGCGTGAACACTTGTAAGAAATGTTTCGAGGACCTTCTATCATCGTGTAGAGGGTTTTCGAATCGTTCCCTTATCCTAGAAATAGTGGCTCAGAGTTCTTGATCAAAGAAACAAAAGAAAAGGATAGAATATGTCACAACACACACCGTCTCTGTCATTTGAAGTTTTTCCTCCAAATCCTGAAGTAGGCAATGCCAAGCTCTTACGTGCCTTGGCAAATATGCAGGAGTTAGCCCCTCACTTCATTAGTGTGACCGCTAGCAATAATAAATACAATATCAAAGAGACGACGGTTGCTTTAGCCAATTACATTCAAAATGAATTGTCTATTCCGACAATTGCTCACTTGCCAGCCGTCTATTTGAGCAAGGAAAAAGTGGCCGATACTCTTCATGAGTTAGATGAAGTAGGAGTTCATCGGATTTTGGCTCTGCGTGGGGATATTATCCCTGGTGTGGAACCTTTAAAAGACTTTCGTTATGCAACGGATCTGATTGAATTTATTAAAACAGAAGCGCCCCATTTTGAGGTAATTGGTGCCTGCTATCCTGAGGGACATCCAGATTCTCCAAACCAAATTTCAGATATTCAAAATCTTAAAAAGAAGGTAGATGCAGGGTGCTCTAGCTTGGTCACTCAACTTTTCTTTGACAATGAGCGTTTCTATGATTTTCAAGATAAGTGTACCTTGGCTGGGATCAATGTTCCTATTCATGCAGGAGTGATGCCGATTCTCAATCGCAATCAGGCCCTTCGCCTCCTTAAGACTTGTGAAAATGTTCATATCCCACGGAAGTTTAAAGCGATTTTAGACAAGTATGAGCATGATCCAAAGTCACTCAGAGCAGCAGGACTTGCCTATGCAGTCGATCAAATCGTTGATTTGGTCACTCAAGATGTGGCAGGTGTCCATCTTTACACCATGAACAATGAAGATGTCGCTTACCACGTCTACCAAGCAACAAAGGCTTTATTTGCTCATCAACCGAATTTTGAAGTGAATTAATCAACACTTTTAGTAGGAAGTGTAGAGATTGAGAAAGAATCGTTCTCAGTCTCTTTTTATTTGGATAAATTACTTGCTAAAAGCCAACTTTTTTTTTATAGTATTAATATGAAGTTTTTGGAGGCGCTTGCAATGAAGAAAGATCTCACGTTAAAGTTATTTGGACCCCCTAAGGTTGTTTTCAATCAGAAAGATATTCGGTTTTCTTTCTCGAAGATGGAGGCCTTGCTTTATTACTTGGCAGTCATGGGCCAGGTCAACCGAGATGAAATCGCCGGTATTCTTTGGGGAGATAAGGAAAACCAAGTAGCTCGCAAAAACTTACGAAATACGGTTTATCAAGCCAATAAAATCTTTGAAGGAGATATCATTGTCTCACCAAGCCGGAGTAGTTTGGCCCTTAATCCTGACTTGAATCTTTCGCTGGATGTTCAGCTCTTTGAAAGAGATCCACTAAGTGCCTTGGATCTCTATCGGGGAGACTTTCTAGAGGGCTTCTATGTCAAGGATGATGAAGACTTTGATCAGTGGGCATCTCGCAAACGAGATGCTTATAGGAAGCTCTATGTCGAAAGCTGCTATCAAAAAATTGAAAAGGTCGGTTTCGGAGATCCTGGTATAGAACTCTTGCTCCATCATTTGGTAGAACTGGATGAATTTGAAGAGAAAAACTACCAACTCTTGATGGAGTATTATAGCTTCCATCATCAGCTAGGAAAATTTTTCGAGACCTATTATAAGCTAGTCGATTTATTGGATCGCGAGCTCAGTGTGCGTCCCAGTCGAGCGATTGAGGAACTTTATCACTCCGTTTTGGAAGCCAAACGAACTCATAAACTGGCCAATCGCTTGAATATTCGTGAACTTTCTTTCTTTGGTCGGAAACAAGAACTCTCGCAACTCGAGGAATACCTTTCCTTAGTCGAGACAGGTGAAGCGGTAGGACCGTTTCTGGTGATGGGGCAATCTGGAACAGGTAAGAAACGTCTGTTGCGACAGTTGGTCTTGATGTCCAATCGCAGTTTTAACTTTATCAAGGTGGAAGGAAAAGCTACTAGTCAACGATACGAAGGAAGCAGCTGGAATGATCTCAGACAAGCGCTAGAGAAACTGGGGGATGAGATGGGGATTTCCCTTCTGGAAGAGGAGGATGATCTCATTTCTGTATGGAATCAGCTTCAAGGCCTTAGCAAAGAAAAACCGCTCCTGATCCTGCTTGAAAACGCCCAGTGGTTCGATGCAGTGTCTCTAGAAAAAGTGAAACAACTAGAGGAGAGAAGAAGTCAGGAGAAATGGCAACTAATTTTCACAGCGGAAGATCCCCTACCAGATTTCTTCGTCAACTTCTTGGGGGGCTTGAAGGTAGAGAAACGCTTGTCCCAACTAGAGTTGACCAATTTTTCCCCAAGTGAAAGTCGTGCTCTCTTGAAAGGGGAACTGGGGGCAATAGAGCCGGCAGTGATGGAGCAGATGGTTGAATGGAGTGAAGGCAGTCCGTTCTTGCTGTCCAGCTATATCGAAGAGTGGAAAGAAAATGAAAATTTAGAACCCTTGCCTGATATCATTCAAGCCTATCTTTCTCAGGAACTTGGGGATATGAGCAGTGAGGAAGAGGCTCTTCTACACTACCTATCTTGTTTTCATAAGCCAATTTCTCTGTCTATCTTGGCAGAATTGACAGCTACAGAGCTTCCTGTTTTGACAGAATTAATCGAGCCTTTATCTGAAAGAGCGATCGTTTCAATCGTAGAAGAAGGAGAGGCTCTCATGGTTCAATTTTGCAAGCAATTGGTAGCCATGTACTTTTACCATCTCCTCTCGCCAGCTAGACGGCGACTCTTCCACCAACAAATTGCGCAAAAATTGGAAGAAAGCTTAGAAGATGCGACGGACCTTCTTCTTTATAAGGAAATTGCCTACCAATACAAGCAATCCCAAAATCTTTTGCGTTCCATATCTTTTGAGTTGACCTATTTAGAAGAAATCCTTCAGCTGGAGCATGAGCTGTTTCCGATTTATTCCAAGGTAGATGAGGGGTTCCTATCAGATGGTACAAATAGCCATTTGGACATTTTTGGAGAGCTATCCCGCATTCGCCAAGAATTAGATAACCTCTTTTCAAGGCACCAAAGAGATAGAGAATACAAGCATTTACAACTGCGTTACTTGTACTTAGAAGGTCGCTATTTTATTCGAAGTGGGGAGTATCAAAAGGGGATTCATGATATCCAAAAAGTCATCTCCTATGCGCGGGAACTCAAGCAATCCGACTTCCTCTTAGAGGGTTATCGGCAAATCATTTATTATTGCATTCAAACGGAAAATATCTCTGAGATGGCCTATTATACAGATTTAGCTTTGGAAGATGCCATCCAAGCTAATAATCATGAGGTCATCGCGATCCAGTTGCGTTTGAAGGGCTTGTATCACCTGATGGTTGGGGATGAGGAGCAGGCAACCCGGCATCTGTATCGCTCCATTGATTGCTTTAGTTTGACCAATAGCATGCAGGCCAAGTATGCCATTCAAATTGCGGCTTCTTTGGCCTATCTCGCTGAAATCGAGCAAATTAGGGGCCATTTCCAAGTAGCTGTCACCCACTTAGAAGAGGTTCTGCGTTTGGTGGGAGATCAAGCTGTTGATTCCGTCCGTGTCGTCTTTGATATTGATCTTGGGATCGCCTATTATTGGAAGGGAGATTTGATCCAAGCTCGCCGCTGTTTTGACAGAGCTCAGAAGATTTTGTCCAGTGTTCGCTTCCCTTGGAAGGAAGAATTGCTCGAATTTTACCAATCCTTAATTGCTTGTCAGCAAGGAGATCAAGAAAAGGTTGCGGCTTATCTGGCTCGAAAAGAAAGGACGATGAAACCATCTGCTAATTCACGGGATAAGGGGATGGTTCATTATCTATTAGCTTTCTTATCTGATCAAAAGGAGAAAGGAGAAGAGCTCGCTCCTGCCCTGAGCACCTTCTTGAAAGAAGATAAGAATTACTACAAGAAGGTGGCAGAGCAACACTTGAATCCCTACAGAGATCGTCATTTTCTTAAAAAATTAAAAGACCTGTAGTGGCTCTTGCCTAAATCATAAGAGAGGGCTAAGTGGCCTGTTCTCCTTTCAGGCAAAGATCATTGTGCCTGAAAACGAAGAAAAAGCATAGAAATACCCTAGCAATGGGTGTTTCTATGCTTTTTATGTGTGTAGAAATCTTCTTAGTTCAGTTTTTGTTGCGCCAATATTTGGGTCAAGTAAAAGATAAAGGTCGCAGCAAGGTTTGAAGTATGGTTGTCAATATCATGAGGAGGAGAAACTTCCACGACATCAAATCCGATTAGCTTACCACTAGCAGCAATGTGTTGGAGAAGCAGGAGGGCTAGTTTAGGATCGACACCAAGCGATTGGATGGCGCTAACACCAGGAGCAGAGCCGACCGCAAAGCAATCCATATCAATAGACAGATAGATCGCGGTTTGGTTTTCTAAAAATTGATCGATTCGATCCAGAATGGCTTGGTGGCTCATCTGGAAGAGATCTTGGCCAGTTAAAAAATCAATGCTTGGTGTTTTAGCAACGTAATTAAAGAGGAAGAGGTTATTATTGTGCTCTTGGATCCCCAGGATGAGGTAAGGGAAGTCCTGACCTTTTTCTTTAGCATGATCAGCCATTTGACGAAAACCTGTTCCAGAATTGGGACCGGTTTGGTCGTAAGGTCGCAAATCAAAGTGGGCATCCAGATTGATCACAGCCAGTTGTTCATCTTTTTCTAAACTGGATTGAATCCCTAGATAGTGGCCGTAAGCAGTTCCGTGACCGCCTCCTAGGACAATGGGTTGGATCCCTAATTGGTACATGCGCTGGATCGCTTGTGAGAGGCTTTCTTGGAGTTCTTCTAGTGAATGGTTAGGCCCGTCAATATTTCCCACATCATACACTGTCACATTGGTTCCCCAGTGCCATGGAAGTTTAGCGATTTGAGAACGGATGGCTGTAGGACCCTCGACTGCTCCTACACGCCCATTATTGATATAGACTCCTTTGTCGCTCTTAAAGCCGATGATCCCAAAGGTCATCCCCTCAAATGGTGTGAGAGTCTCGTCGTTTAGGTCTAAAAATTTGGTGACCATTCCCCATTTGGCCGTGTAGGGATTGTCCTCGATGCTACCTTGGTAGTAGCTGTAGGTCATTGGATAGTAGTTTGTGAGCAAGCTTGTCGCCTCCCTTATTTTTCTGAAAGCAGGCAGAGGCTGAGAAGATCGCCAGCCTCTGTTTTGCTTTATTCTTACTGTATCAGTATTGAATGCTTAAGTCAACTGCTTTTTCGATGGTTGCTAAGAATTCTTCGCTTTCGACAACAGCAGATGCTTTATTAAGTTCTTCAAAGATTTCGATATCTTTGTCAAATTCAATGAAGTTCAGTTTTTGACGAATCAGCTCATAAGCTGGTTTTGTACCTTTACCAAGTTCATGATTTTCTGGCTTGAGATCCAAGGCTTGGCAAGCTGCCATGATTTCAGTAGCAACGATGCGACGGGAGTTCTTAAGAATTTCAGCCGCTTTACGAGCTGCTGTTGTTCCCATGCTGACGAAGTCTTCTTGGTTTTCACAAGATGGGATAGAATCGACACTAGCTGGGTGAGACAAGATTTTGTTTTCAGATGCAAGGGATGCACAAGCATACTGGGTAATCATGAAGCCTGAGTTGAGTCCAGGGTGTTTAACCAAGAAGGATGGTAATTTACTAAGCTGGCTGTTGACCAAGCGTTCCACCCGACGTTCAGATACGTTTCCGATTTCAGAAAGGGCGATCCCTAGGAAGTCAAATGGTTGTGCCATTGGTTCTCCGTGGAAGTTCCCGCCGGAGATGACGTGGCCTTCTTTAGTAATAATTGGATTATCTGTCACAGAGTTGATTTCGATTTCAACTTTTTCTTTTACATAAGCAATAGAATCCTTGCTAGCTCCATGGATTTGAGGGATACAACGGAGTGTGTAAGGGTCTTGGACCCGTTGTTGGGTTGCTACCGTTGTGTTCTTGCTTCCTTCAAGGAGGTTGCGGATATTGCGAGCGGTTGCCAATTGTCCACTTTGAGGACGGATGGTATGAAGGTCTTCTTCAAATGGACTGGTAATCCCATTGTGGACTTCCATTGAGAGAGCACCGGCAATGTCAGACAGTTTAAGCAATTGAATACCGTCGTAGGTTGCAAGAGCTCCGATACCGGTTAGAACGGTTGTACCATTGATTAAGGCAAGCCCTTCTTTGGCAGCCAATTGGATTTTTTCAATACCAGCTTGGTCGAGAGCTTCTTGACCGCTTAAGAGTTGCCCCTTGTAGTAGGCCTGTCCAAGTCCCAACATTGGTAAAACCATGTGAGATAGAGGAGCGAGGTCTCCAGAAGCTCCGAGAGAGCCTTTTTCAGGGATATAAGGAGTGACTCCTTTGTTGAGCAATTCTAACAGTTTTTCAACGGTTGACAGACGAATGCCAGAATAACCTTTCAATAGTGAGTTAATACGGATCAGCATGATGGCACGAACGGCATCTTCAGGAAGTGGATCACCGAAGCCAGATGAGTGAGTTCGAATCAGGTTTTCTTGCAGTTGAACAGTATCTTCTGGAGAGATGCTGACATTACAGAGGGAACCAAAGCCAGTGGTTACACCATAGACGACTCGTTTTTCCCGGACAATGTCATCAACGATTTTACGGGATGCGATAACGGCTTCTTTGGCTTGTTCATCAAGCTCACATTGGGCACCGTGCCGAGCTACAGCGATGACTTCTTCGAGTGTTAAGCTATTACCATCTAAATGAATCAATTGAGTCATATAAAACCTCCGATTATGAATAGTTGTTCTGTGGAAGTAGTGTTGTTTACTTCGGTTTGAATACCAAACATGGTCCCATTGTCTATTGATCATAAAAATTGAAAAGAGTCATAGAGAAAAGGGCTCAGGTTTGACATTCGTGGAGTCCTAGATGGGTTAGGGAGCAAAACCGAGCTTCGCTCCCTAACCCATCTACTGTGTAAAGAAAATTAGTGAGGAAGGGTTTTCGATTTATGTAGTTTGTCACCGTGGAAAACAAAGTAAAGTCCACTAGCGATTACTAGACCGATAGCTCCCCATACAAAGTTCATTAGATTATCCCCTGCAATCATCAAGATACTGATGACAACAGCCAAAATTGGGATAACTGGACCGAATGGCACTCGGAAGGTAACCTTTTTCTCTGGGTACATTTTTCTGAGTTTGAGCACTGCCAAAGCAGTCGGAATATATTGGAAGAAACGGAAAACAACACTGAAAGCTGCTAAGGATTCGAAAGATCCAGATAACAAGAGTAAGAATGCAAAGAAACCGGAAATGATAATGGCAATGACAGGAGCATTCTTGGAGTTTGTTTTTCCAAGTTCTGCTGGCAAGAGTTTTTCGTCTGCTAGGGCAGCACCGAAACGAGGGACCATGATGGATTCACCAATGTTTAGACCGGCAATTGAAATGAGGGCTCCGTAAGAAACGAGTGGAGCTCCGATAGGGCCAATCATTTCGACAAATGCATCTTGTACCGGTGCACCAGTTTGCATAATGCGACCACCAAGCATGGCGATTGTTCCAGCGATGATCAACATGTAGAGAACAGATACAATACTGATAGAACCTAGAATAGCGCGGGGAACGTTCTTTTCAGGGTTACGCATTTCCCCTGCAACGATAGACATGGTTTCAAATCCGATGAAACCGTAGAAGATGTAGACGGCTGTACTAGAAATAGAACTGAAGAGATTTGTTCCACTTTCCAATTGAAGGAAAGGTGTGAAGTTGCCCTTGCTTACCCCGCCAGGAATGAAGAAGATGGCAAAGAGCGAGAAGAGGACAATGGGGATTAATTTTGCAACAGTAGCTGTCAGAGTGAACATCTTAGAGGTTTTCAGACCGGCGATGTTCATCAGACTCAAGAGAATCAGCATACCGATACTGATCGGAAGGTTGTAGCCTTCAAATGCTGGGAAGGTGATGATGAAGATCTTAGCAAATCCGGCTAACATGGCAGCCCAAGCGATAACAGTAACGGCCCAACCGAGAATCCCAACGTTAAAGCCAACGAAGTCTCCGAAAGCGGCTTTTGAGTATTGCATGGCTCCACCGTTTTTGTCGAAGTAGCCAGCTGTTTCAGCCAGACAGGCTGATAGTAGCATGACGAGAATGGCAACCCCGAACATGACAGCTAGAGAAGCTGGTCCGAGGCCAGAATAAATTTTTTGAGGAAGGAGGAAGATACCAGATCCGATTACGGCGTTGATACCGTAAAGAGTGGCACCGCTAAAGCTGAATTTCGCTTTTTCTTGTTCCTCAATCGACTGTTTATGTGCTCCGTTCATAATGTTTCTCCTTTGTGAACATTATTGTAGTCCAGTCCAGATAGCAATCGGTTGCTCCCCAGACTGATGGGGTAAAAACGTGATTGTCATCTCTTGAAGAGGAGATGCTTGTTCGATCACCAGGAGCTCGTGAGTTTGGAGAGTTTGAGAATGATTGTTTCCCCATTCGAGTGTTAGTGGACAGAGAGCGTAGATCAATTGATAGCGACTCTGACTTTTGACACTCTCTTTTGGGGATATAGCACTCATATGCCCCTGATAAGAAGGTTTGTAAATCAAATTAAAGTCTTGACAAGTCCCTTGGCTAGATACAGGATCTCCCCCATCAAAGAAGTAGCTTTGAAAGGGGTTCAAAACCACTTCTTTCTGTTGATGGTTGAGTCGAATGGAGGCATTCAAGGGCATCAAGATTCGGTGGTAGCCCGTGAGATCGGTAAAGTTACTTTTTTCAACCTCTACCGTTGCAGTAGAGAGGCGGAAGTCAAAGGTCCGATCTGGATAGCTTCCTCCCTCTGGGGAGAGAAAGAGTTGGGTGGTTTGGCCACCGGACCAGGTAGAAATTTGATAATCTGCGGGGGTAAGATGAAGGAGAGTCACCATAGGACGCCTTCTTTCTTAAAAGAGACCAGTGATATTGCCGTGGGCATCGATATCAATCTTTTCACTGGCAGGAACTTTAGGTAGGCCAGGCATGGTCATAATGGTACCAGTGAGAGCTACGATGAAGCCAGCTCCGGCAGCCACCTTAAGGTTACTGATTTTAACTGTGAAATCTTTTGGTGCTCCCATCTTCTTCGCATCGTCTGAGAAGGAATATTGGGTTTTGGCCATACAGATTGGGTAGTTTGAGAAGCCAAGAGCTTCCAATTCTTTGAGTTCGCGTTTGGCCGCTGGTGTTAAGCTGATGCCTTTACCACCATAGACTTTTGTGACGATCTTGGTCAATTTTGTTTCAATGCTGTCTTCTTCGTCATAGACATAAGAGAAGTGGTTTTCTTCTTGAGCCAGTTGAATGACTTTTTCAGCCAAGTCACGACCACCAGCTCCACCATGTGCCCAGACATCTGAAATGACCACATCTACATGGCGTTTCTTACAAGATTCATAGACAGCTTCTAGCTCTGCTTCTGTATCCAGTGGGAATTTGTTAATGGCAACGACCACTGGTAGACCATAGACTTCTTGAATGTTGGCCAAGTGTTTGTCTAGGTTTGGTAGTCCATCGATAACGGCTTGGACATTTTCGGTAGCCAAGTCTGCTTTGGCAACTCCACCATGCATCTTGAGGGCTCGGATGGTTGCGACGAGGACTACGGCAGCAGGTTTGAGTCCGGCAATGCGGCACTTGATATCAATGAATTTTTCAGCACCTAAGTCTGCTCCAAAACCAGCTTCTGTCACAACATAGTCTGCATATTTGAGAGCTAGTTTAGTAGCCAGCACACTGTTACAGCCATGAGCAATATTGGCAAAAGGTCCGCCGTGGATGATAGCAGGAGTATGTTCTAAGGTTTGTACCAAGTTTGGATGGATGGCATCTTTGAGGACGGCTGCCATAGCACCTCCAGCCTTGAGGTCTTTAGCTGTGACTGGTTGTCCTTGGTAGTTGTACCCAATAATGATGCGATCGAGGCGTTCTTTGAGGTCAAGGATATTTTCTGAGAGACAGAGAATAGCCATGATTTCAGAAGCCACGGTGATGTCAAAGCCATCTTCACGAGGAACCCCGTTTGTTTTTCCTTGAAGACCATCGACAATATGACGGAGTTGACGGTCGTTCATATCGACCACCCGTTTCCAGGTGATGCGACGAGAATCGATGCCCAACTCATTGCCGTGATGGATATGGTTGTCAATCAAGGCTGCAAGCAAGTTGTTGGCAATCCCAATGGCATGGAAGTCTCCGGTAAAGTGAAGGTTGATATCTTCCATTGGAACCACTTGGGCATACCCGCCACCGGCAGCTCCACCCTTGATCCCAAAAACAGGGCCAAGAGAAGGTTCGCGCAGGGCAATGACGGCTTTTTCACCAATAGCTGAAAGAGCATCGACCAAGCCAACAGAGGTGGTTGTCTTTCCTTCTCCAGCAGGTGTTGGTGAGATGGCTGTCACGAGGATTAGCTTTCCATCTTCCTTATCCTTGAGTTGTTCCAGTTGGTTGCTATCAATTTTTGCCTTGTATTTTCCGTAGAGCGAAATATCGTCTTCGGTCAATCCAAGTTCAGCAGCGATATCGGTGATGGGCTTCATTTGGACAGAATTGGCGATTTCAATATCCGATAAAACCATAGAATCCCTTCTTTCTTTATTTTTATTTGCTAGGTTTAAGATAGACTTTCTAAAATGGTTTGGTAAATGTTATCTGCAAGATCAGAACCGGTTTGGAGGAGTTCGAGTCCCTTGCTATGGTATTCTTGGACGAAGTCTTGGTCCTTGATTCCTGAAATGTTGATCAAGACATTGAGCCAAGCACCTTGAAGGCCAGCTTTAAGATTCAGAGCAGCTACCCCTAGGTCACTAGCCGCATTGGTGTTGGACTTGCCAACAGCTTCTTTGGTGGTTTCAAGAGCCTCAACGATGAGCTCCATCATAGAGAAAGGAGATACTGTCGCGTGTTTCAAAGCTTTTTGCATGGCTTCACGACGAGCGGCTTTCTCTTCTTCCGTTTCTTTTGGAAGATCAAAGACAGCTGATACGACGTTGAAAGCTTCTGTATCTTTATCGATGGCTTCTAGTAATTGGTCTTGGAGTTGAGCGCTTTTTTCATGAACCCCTTTGATGTGGTCTTCAAATTCTGCGTATTTTTTCTTTCCAATGGTCAGTTCACAGACCATTTTTGTAAGGGAAATCCCATTCGCAGCAGATAGAGCAGCAGCAGAACCACCACCTGGAGCTGGAGCATCTGAACCAAGAACTTTGGCAAACTCCGTAATACTTAAGTCAACTAGTTTCATAGAACTCCCTTTCTAACCCAACAAGTGATTTTCCAAGACTTGTTTGCTGTAGTCAAAGTCTTCTAATTGCAAGTAGTATTCAGCAGAGTCGATCAAAGCCTTAGCAGGAGCCAGTCCAATGAGTTCTGTTCCGATGATGCGAACACCATAGCGTTGCGCTTCGAAACGAACGGTTTCAACGACACGATACAATGGGAATTGTTCCAAGTTGACCATGTTGATGGAGACTTGGGCGATGTTGCGATCTTCTAGCATGACGCCGATCGCTTTACAGTACTTGTATCCACCGCTTGATCCACGAATGATTTTAGAAATCTTATTGGCAATCTCTAGGTCGTCTGTGTCAAGGTTGATATTGAAAGCAACGAGTGGCATACGGACACCGACAGCTGTAACCCCTGCAGTTGGGTGAATCTTGCGTTCACCGTAGTCTGGCTTCCAGTCTTCTTCCAACAATTTTTCTGGCATTCCTTCAAATTGTCCTTTACGCACTTTCGCCAAGTTCTTCCGTTCTGGGCGAGTTGCAGCATCTTCATAAAGGAAGATTGGAATACCTAATTCACGATTGATGCGTTCGGCTACTTTGTTAGCAATCTCAACGCATTCAGCTGTAGTGATATCCTTAACCGGAACGAATGGACAAACGTCTGTTGCCCCCATACGAGGGTGTTCGCCTTCGTGCTTGGTCATATCAATGTTTTCAGAAGCGTATTTCACCAATTGGAAAGCCACTTCTTGAATGCTTTCTTCATCCCCAACGAGTGTAAAGACGCTGCGGTTGTGGCTGGCATCGGACGAGTAGTCTAGTAAAGTGACACCTGGAATACTTTTTGCTGTAGCTGCTAATCCGTCGATCACAGCCTGATTGCGTCCTTCAGAGAAGTTTGGAATACATTCAACAATTTTTGCCATATGATTACCTCTTTTTATAGGAGAAGTTGGGGAGGAGGAGTCTTTGTATTTTCCTCCCCTTTCTCAGTTTTTATTTTTTGATGTTAAAACAATTTTTGAACGGCTTCTTTGACCAAATCTTCATCTGCCAGATAAGGAATGGTGATGTGGTCTGTTCCTGCATGGAGACGGTTGTACTCGATCGCTGTTTCGATAGCATGATCGTTCCGTGCCCAGTTCCGACGAGCAACCCCGCCCATGGTATCCCATGAAATAGCAGATTTGATAATTTCGTCGATTCGGTGACTACCGTCTAGGACGAGACCAAATCCTCCGTTGATGGCCTTACCGATACCAGTACCACCACCATTGTGGAGAGCAACAAGACTCATACCTCGAGCAGCGTTACCAGCGTAACATTGAACGGCCATATCACAAGTAACATTCGATCCATCTTTGATATTGGATGTTTCACGGAATGGAGCATCTGTACCAGATACGTCATGGTGGTCACGTCCAATCATGACCGGTCCGATCTTGCCTTGGCGAATGAGTTCATTAAATTTCAAAGCGATATTGACACGTCCCATACAATCTTGATAGAGGATACGAGCTTGCGTACCAACGACTAATTGGTTCTTTTCAGCATCGCGGATCCAGTTGTAGTTGTCGCGGTCTTGGTAGCGACGAGTTGGATCGATCGCTTCCATAGCAGCGTGGTCAGTTGCAATCAAGTCTTCGTGTTTACCGCTGAGGCAGACCCAACGGAATGGACCATAACCATAGTCAAAGAGCATAGGTCCCATGATATCTTCTACATAAGATGGCCAAATGAAGCCGTCCTTGTCATCCAAACCATTCTTAGAAATTTCCTTGATGCCAGAGTCGTAAACAGATTTCATGAAGGCATTACCATAGTCGAAGAAGTAGGTGCCCTTAGCAGTCAAAGCTTTAATCACTGCGAAGTGACGAGCTAAGGTTTCATCAACCAAGCGATGGAAGGTTTCTTTGTCTTCTGCCAGCAGACGTGTCCGTTCTTCAAAGCTAATCCCAACTGGGCAATAGCCACCATCATAAACGTTGTGGCAAGAGGTTTGGTCAGACAAGAGATGAACGTGGACATTGTGTTCATTGACATATTCGAGCAAGTCTACGATATTTCCATGGTAGGCAATAGAAGTAGATTCACCAGCTTCAAGGGCTGCTTGAGCCAATTTCACAGCTTCTTCGGCACTGTCGGTTACTTGGCTAATCCAACCTTGAGAGTGACGGGTTTCGATTCGAGAGCGGTCTACTTCTGCAACGATGGCAACAGCTTTTGCAATTTCAGCTGCTTTCCCTTGAGCTCCACTCATACCACCGAGACCAGATGAGATGAAGAGTTTACCAGTTAAGTCGCCATCATCAGGCACACCGAGTTTAAGACGTCCAGCATTAAGGAGAGTGTTGAAGGTACCGTGAACGATCCCTTGAGGACCGATGTACATCCAACCACCAGCCGTCATCTGACCGTAGTTGGTAACGCCCATCTCTTCAGCAATTTCCCAGTCGCGCATGTTGTCATACTCACCGATCAAGAGACCGTTGGTAATGATGACGCGAGGAGCTTCTGGTTTAGACTTGAAGAGGCCGAGAGGGTGACCAGATTCAACCACCAAGGTTTGGTCTTCTGTCATGACTTCTAAGTATTTCTTGATCAAGTTGTATTGCATCCAGTTGGCACAGACAGAACCTGTTTCTCCGTAAGTGACCAATTCATATGGATAAAGGGCAATTTCAAAGCTCAAGTTGTTGTCAATCATAACATGCATAGCCTTAGCAGCAGTGCATTTTCCTTTGTACTCATCAATTGGTTTTCCATAGATCCGATCTTTTGGACGGAAGCGATAGCCATAAATCCGACCGCGAGTTTTTAGTTCTTCCAGAAATTCTGGAATCAATTCTTGGTGGAATTTTTTAGGGATGTAACGCAGAGCGTTCTTAAGAGCAATCTCAGTCTGAGCTTGCGTTAAGCGGAAGCCTCTATCAGGTGCACGACGGATGCCTTCTTGAAAAGTTGCCTTTTCAGGAAGGACATCAAAGTCAAGTTTGACAGACATAGCAGCTGCAATTTCTTTATCGTCTATAAATGACATAGTAGGAACCTCCTTATGTGTAGACTATGAATTTATATTTTCTTTATTGTATCCAAGAAACGTCAATAAAGAGTCAAAAATAAATTTAATTTTTAATAAAGCAAAAAATAATGAGGGAGAAACTTTTTGACTTTTTTTTGACGCTTTTCCTGTAGAATTGTAAAATGAATAACAATGGAAATAGAAAGGAATGTTTTCATATGTCTGCTGATGTAATCTTAACCCACTTTAACCAGTTGTTTTGTCCAAATGATCTAGGCCATCCTCTCTATGGAAAAGAGATGGCAGAAGCGCGAATCCTATCCGATGCTTATATCGCTATTAAGGATGGAAAAATTCTTGCAGTTGGAACAGGTCAACCAGATCCAGAACTGATCGATGACCATACGGAAGTAAAATCTTGTGAAGGGAAAGTTGCGACTCCTGGTTTGATCGACTGCCATACCCACCTGGTCTACGGAGGTAGTCGTGAACATGAATTTGCGAAAAAGTTAGCGGGTGTTTCTTACTTAGACATCCTCGCTCAAGGCGGTGGAATTCTGAGCACTGTTCGGGCAACTCGTGAAGCATCTTTTGACAATCTCTATAACAAGTCCAAACGATTGTTGGACTATATGTTGCGTCATGGAGTGACCACCGTTGAAGCTAAGAGTGGCTATGGTTTGGATTGGGAAACGGAAAAACGCCAACTAGATGTAGTAGCTGCCTTGGACCGTGACCATGAAATTGATCTGGTTTCAACCTTTATGGCAGCCCATGCGATCCCGACAGAGTATAAGGGCCGTTCTCAAGAGTATTTAGATCTCATCATTGAGCAAATGCTTCCAAAAGTGAAGGAAGAAAAGTTAGCTGAATTCTGTGATATCTTCTGTGAAAAGGGTGTCTTTACAGCAGATGAGTCTCGCTATCTTCTGTCAAAAGCCAAGGAAATGGGCTTCAAATTACGGATTCATGCGGATGAGATCGAGTCCATCGGTGGTGTTGATGTGGCGGCTGAATTGGAATCTACCAGCGCAGAACACTTGATGGTGATTACCGATGAAGGTATTCAAAAACTAGCTGCAGCAAAAGTGATTGGCAATCTATTACCAGCCACAACCTTTAGCTTGATGGAAGATACTTATGCACCGGCTCGTAAGATGTTGGACGCTGGGATGGCCATTACCCTAACAACGGACAGCAACCCAGGGTCTTGTCCAACAGCCAATCTCCAGTTTGCCATGCATCTAGGTTGCTTCATGATGCGCCTAACTCCAGTAGAAATTCTCAATGCAGTGACCATCAATGCGGCCTATTCAGTTGATCGTGCTAAAACAATCGGCTCTTTCGATGTTGGCAAACAGGCCGACATTACCATCTTTGATGCACCAAATCTAGATTATCTCTTCTATTTCTTTGCGACAAATCTCGTGACAGATGTCTACAAGAAAGGTCAAAAAGTCATTTAACTGACTCCATTTCATTTGGGACTTTGCTGGTTTGCAAAAATCAGCAAAGTCTTTTTTTAAAACCTATCCCTGTAGGGAATGGAACCACTTTAGTAGGAAATTAAAATTTGACGTTCAAAGAATATTTTTCTTACTTTCTGATGTACAAAAAGGGAAATTCTTGATAGAATAGAAGTAATATTGAATATTTTCTTCAATATCATCTGTTTGATTGAAAACAGATTGTTTAAACTATTGATCAAACGAACAGGTTATTCAACAGACCTGTCTAGAAATTGTGAGGAGACAAGATGACTGTCGATTATAACAGCAAAGCTTACTTGGATAAAGTAGACGCTTGGTGGCGTGCAGCCAACTACATTTCAGCTGCTCAAATGTACTTGAAAGATAACCCATTGTTGAAGCGCGAAGTCGTTGAAAATGACTTGAAGGCTCACCCAATCGGACACTGGGGAACTGTACCAGGACAAAACTTTATCTATGCTCACTTGAACCGTGCCATCAACAAATATGACTTGGATATGTTCTACATTGAAGGACCAGGTCACGGTGGACAAGTAATGGTATCGAACTCTTACTTAGATGGTTCTTATACTGAATTGAATCCAAATATCCCACAAAATGAAGAAGGTTTCAAACACTTGTGTAAGATCTTCTCATTCCCAGGAGGAATTGCTTCTCACGCAGCGCCTGAAACACCAGGATCTATCCACGAAGGTGGAGAACTTGGTTATGCCCTTTCTCACGCTGCTGGTGCTGTATTGGATAATCCAGATGTGATTGCTGCCACAGTTATCGGTGACGGTGAAGGAGAAACAGGTCCATTGATGGCTGGTTGGTTGTCAAATACCTTCTTGAACCCAGTCAACGATGGGGCTATCCTTCCAATCTTCTACCTCAACGGTGGGAAGATCCACAACCCAACCATCTTCGAACGCAAAACAGACGAAGAATTGGCCCTCTTCTTTGAAGGTCTTGGTTGGAAACCAATCTTTGCGAATGTCACTGCAATTTCAGAAGACCACGAAGCTGCACACGCTTTGTTCGCTGAAAAATTGGATGAAGCAATTGAAGAAATCAAGAAAGTCCAAGCAGAAGCTCGTAAAGGTTCTGCTGAAGAAGCAACTCAACCAGTATACCCTGTCTTGATTGCTCGTATTCCTAAAGGTTGGACTGGTCCAAAAGCATGGGAAGGAACACCAATCGAGGGTGGATTCCGTGCTCACCAAGTGCCAATCCCAGTAGATGCTCACCACATGGAGCATGTCGATGCCCTTCTTTCATGGTTGGAATCTTACCGTCCAGCTGAATTGTTCGACGAAACTGGAAAACTAGTTCCGGAAATTGCGGAAATTGCACCAAAAGGTGACCGTCGCATGGCTATGAACCCAATCACAAATGCTGGTGTGATCAAACCAATGAACACAGCTGATTGGAAGAAACATGCCCTTCAATTCAACACACCAGGTGAAATCATGGCTCAAGACATGATCGAATTTGGTAAGTATGCGGCAGACTTAGTAGATGCAAACCCAGATAACTTCCGTATTTTCGGTCCAGACGAAACCAAATCAAACCGTCTTCAAGAAGTCTTCACACGGACAAGCCGTCAATGGTTAGGACGTATGAAACCAGACTACGATGAAGCCTTGAGCCCTGCTGGTCGTGTCATTGACTCTCAATTGTCAGAGCACCAAGCAGAAGGAATGCTTGAGGGATATGTCTTGACAGGTCGTCATGGATTCTTCGCTTCTTACGAATCCTTCCTTCGTGTTGTGGATTCTATGATCACTCAACACTTCAAATGGTTGCGTAAGTCTAAGACACATACAACATGGCGTAAAAACTACCCAGCCTTGAACTTGATTGCAACTTCAACTGTCTTCCAACAAGACCACAATGGTTACACTCACCAAGATCCAGGTATCTTGACTCACTTGGCTGAGAAAACTCCTGAATACATCCGTGAGTACTTGCCGGCAGATACTAATAGTTTGCTTGCAGTGATGGATAAAGCCTTCAAGGCAGAAGACAAGGTAAACTTGATCGTTACTTCAAAACACCCACGTCCTCAATTCTACTCAGCTGATGAGGCAGAAGAATTGGTTCGTGAAGGGTACAAGGTGATCGATTGGGCATCAACTGTGTCAGCAGATGAAGAGCCAGATCTTGTCATTGCAGCTGCAGGTACAGAGCCAAACCTTGAAGCTCTTGCAGCCATCACAATCTTGCACCAAGCCTTCCCAGAATTGAAGATCCGCTTTGTCAATGTTGTGGATATTTTGAAATTGCGTCACCCATCAGTAGATGCACGTGGACTTTCTGACGAAGAGTTCGATAAAGTCTTCACGACTGACAAACCTGTCATCTTTGCCTTCCATGGTTACGAAGGCATGATTCGTGACATCTTCTTCAACCGTCACAACCACAGTCTTCGTGTACATGGTTACCGTGAAAACGGAGATATCACAACACCATTTGATATGCGTGTGATGTCTGAGTTGGACCGCTTCCACTTGGCACAAGATGCTGCTAATGCAGCTCTTGGGGAAGAAGCATCCGCATTTGCAGCTCAAATGGATGAAACAGTTGCCTTCCACAATGCTTATATCCGTGAAAACGGAGATGACATTCCGGAAGTGCACAACTGGAAATGGGAAAATGTAAATAAATAAGAAAAAAAGTCGGAGCATTCCGGCTTTTTTTCTTATTTAGACCGTCTTTTACATTTCCACTTGCTTTTTTTGAAACAGTTAAGCGCTGTTTCATCAGTTTGTGGAAGTCTTCTATCCACAGAGGGTGAAATCACCTTGTGGATTGCATTGATGATGCCAGCGGTAAAAGAATTTGATATTTTTTTAAAAATATTTGATTAGCCCATCAGTAACTAGGTGAATGATTTCATAAAATAAAAAGAGTGCTGGAAAGTGGGATTGCTTGAGAAAGAAAATTACAAACGAATTCCAGTTTCTACAGTCAACCTATTTTTATATTTTGGTTGACCATTGAGGAGTTGTCTGGTATAATAGGTTAACCATATTTGAAAGTGAGGTTAACTAAAAGTGAAACAACATCATACTTTTTCAATTGTTCTTCCAGCCTTCGGAGCTGCTATCATTGCTTCCTTATCACAAATCATCATTCCGATAGGAGCGGTGCCCATCACCTTACAGACCTTTGCTGTAGGACTGGTGGCTGCCATTTTTAAACCGAGAGAAGCTACTCTTGCTGCTCTCCTCTATCTTATTCTCGGTGCAATTGGTCTACCCGTTTTCGCAGGAGGTAGCGGTGGTTTTCAAACCTTCTTTAGTCCAATAGCTGGTTATATACTTGCCTATCCCCTTTTCGCCTTTATCACTTCTAAACTGACCAATGCTGATACACCCATTTGGAAAATCTTTTTGGCTTTTGTTTTAGGAGATGTCCCAGTATTTGTCGGTGGAATTCTCACCCTTCACTTCCTTGGAAATATGGGTTGGTCTACAGCCGTAGCTGTCGGTTTGACACCTTTTATCATTCCTGACCTGTTAAAAGGACTCATCGTCTCTTTGGTGACTAAGCCAGTTTTAAAAGCACTAAAAGATCATAGCTACTTTAACTAAAAAAAGATTGAAGGCTCTGTTCACACGAACAATGTCTTCAATCTTTTTATTTTGCAAAATAAATGTCATAGTGCTTTGAGCAAGCTGGATTAAACCGACTGTGACAATGAGAGCAAGAGATAGACTTTTGATAGTTTTCAATAGTCATTTCATGTAGACAAACACCACAGATAACTACCTTATCCTGCCTTATGTGGCAAGGATAAGCTCGAAATCTATGATCCTCTATATGATCATGACATTGATAACAGGCATAATATTTTTGACAGTCATAGCATTTTAGAGCAACAATATCTAGTGGAGAATGATAGTGTTGGCACCTACTTTCCTTATCTACCAGGAGACCATGAATTTGTGCTACTGGTAGATAAGGAGTAGAAGCAATTGTCTTGCCCAGGACATCAGGTTCCTGCTTTCTGAGAGTTTTTCTAGTGATTGTACTTTTACTATTTTCCATTAACCACATTATAGCACAAATGATTTGTATTTTTAGGAGAAAAGTATAGTCGATTCACATGATTCATTGTGTCTATCTTATGCTTCTACGTAACAATAGTTTTCAGTTCTTATTTGATGAAACTTTAGGGACTGATTTTTTTTAACAATTTATAGATCTAGGAACTAAAGAAAAGACAGCTGGATATAAGTTCGGAAATCAAGCGTTTTTCTAATAAAATTGTAAGAGTTTCTAGGAAAATATTGAAGTAAAACCGAAAAAATAGTAAAATGGAAGAGCTGATTGCAGCAAATCAACTGTTCTGCATTCTCCTTTTTGGAGAAGTGTTCTACATTAGAAAATGGAGTATTCTATGAAGAAAAAAATTATCTTGAAAAGCAGTATCCTAGCGGTCGCTGCGGGTCTTAGTGTTTTTGCGATCAATAGCGTTTTTGCAGACGAATTGCCCGTACAGTTCATGGGCGTTAATGACTTCCACGGTGCCTTGGAACAAACAGGGACAGCTCGTTTAGAAGGCGAAACTGTGAAAAACGCAGGAACAGCCCCACTTTTGGCAACCTATTTGAACGATTCGCAAAAAGACTTTGAAACGGAGAATGCCGGAACGCCTAATGCCAGCATCCGTGTGCAAGCGGGAGATATGGTCGGCGCTAGTCCAGCCAACTCTGCCCTCCTTCAAGATGAACCAACTGTAAAAGTCTTCAATGAAATGAACTTTGAATACGGAACCCTTGGAAATCACGAGTTTGACGAAGGACTTGGTGAATTCAACCGGATCATGAAGGGAGAAGCCCCAACACCTGGTCAATTCAATAAGATCGTCGATGAATATCCTCATGAAGCTTCTAAACAAGAAGTCGTGATTGCCAACTTGGTCGACAAGGATACCAACAAAATCCCATTTGACTGGAAACCTTATACCATCAAAGAAATCCCAGTCAATGACAAGACAGTTAAGGTCGGATTTATCGGGATTGTTACGACAGAATTCCCAAATCTTGTCTTGCGCAAAAATCATGAACAATACCGTGTTTTGGATGAAGCAGAATCGATTGCTAAATATGCGCGTGAATTAAATGACCAAGGGGTTCATGCGATTGCTGTCTTGGCCCACGTTGCTGCCACTAGTAAGAATGGTGTAGCAGAAGGTCCGGCTGCAGAAATGATCAAAAAATTAAACCAAATCTATCCTGAAAACTCAGTGGATATCGTCTTTGCAGGCCACAACCACCAATATACAAACGGGATGGTTGGAAATACCTTGATCGTTCAAGGTACGTCTCAAGGGAAAGCCTACTCGGATGTCCGTGGAGTCCTAGATACAGATACAGCTGACTTTGTTAAAGCTCCAACTGCTAAAATTATTGCAGTAGATCCATCTAAAGGCAAAGCAAAAGATGCCAAGGTTCAAGCGATCATCGATGATGCCAATGCGACGGTTAAAAAAGTAACAGAAGCAAAAATCGGTACAGCAGACAAGGCTGAAAATATTACCCGTGAATTGAATGCACAAAAAAAAAGTGCTGTTGGAGATTTGGTCACAGCAGCGCAACTAGATATTGCCAAAAAATCAGGTTATCCAGATGTTGACTTTGCCTTCACCAACAATGGAGGAATCCGTGCAGACCTCGTGGTGAAACCAGACGGAACAGTAACTTGGGGTGCAGCTCAAGCAGTACAACCATTTGGAAATATCCTCCAAGTAGTAGAAATCACTGGGGACCAAATCTACAAAGCTTTGGACCAACAATATGATGAGAAAGAGCTTTACTTCTTGCAAATGGCAGGGATCAAGTACACCTATACAAAACCGGCTGATGCAACAGAAGAAAATCCATATAAGGTCGTGAAAGCTTACAAGGCAGACGGAACCGAAATTGATCGCAACAAGACCTACAAGGCAATTATCAACGACTTCTTGTATGGTGGCGGAGATGGCTTCTCAGTCTTCCGTGATACAAAATTGATCGGTGCCATTAATCCAGATACTGAAGTCTTTATCCAATACATCGAAGATGTGAATAAGGCAGGGAAGAAGTTGTCTGCTTCAATCTTGGGCAATAAGACCTTTGTGGAAAAAGTGGAAGAAGAAACACCTACTCCAGAACCACAACCAACCCCTCAACCAACTCCAGAACCAACTCCACAACCACAGCCAGCGCCAGTTGATCCAGTAAGTCCAGTTCATCCTGTAGCTCCAGTAACTCCTGTTACCCCAACTCCACAACCTGAAAGCTCAGTAACTCCAGCTCAACCAGCTGCAAGCGAAACAAAAGAAGTGGCAACAAACAAACCAGTTGCTGTCACTTATCATACGGGTGGACAAACAGAAGTAGCTGCTACACCAGCAACTGGTCTTCCAAAAACAGGTCAAGAAGAATTGGCTTCGACCGTCCTTAGCCTCTTTGGCATGACCTCACTAGCTTTAGCAGGATTTGTAGCCAGCAAAAAACGTGAAGGCTAAGTCGCTCATCCGTTAACTTACTCCAAAAAAACGTCCGTTCTATAAAGAAACGGACGTTTTTGATCTTAGGCTGTTTTCTCTACCCAGACACTGCGGACAAAGAAGAGGCTGATCAGAGCTAGTGCTAGAAAGGCAACTCCAAGGTAATAATAGGGTTGATCCATTGTAGTAGATCGACCAGAGAGGTTGACAATCCCTCGGTAGAGGGCCCCGGCTGTGAGCGTAGCCACTCCTGAATTCCAAAGATTGAGGCTCAGGCGAGAGAAGCCTTTCACCATCAACTGTAGAAGCACTAGTAAGGCGCCACCGATCAAAGGAATCAAGAAGAGGTAGTGCATGAAGGCAGAGGTTTCGCCAAAACTAAAGTGTTCGTAGATGCGACTTCCGACAAAGAAGAAAGCCGAGATAAGAATGTACCATAGGATGGTCTTTTTCAAGCGTTGTTTAATAGGATTAGTAACCGATGTAGACAATGTCACTCACCGCCCTTTCTGAGATAGTACCATTTGTTGTTGGTTTATTAATAACTTGGCCATTGAAGTAAAGGGTAGAAGATCCACCCCCGTCCAGGTTGTAGGCTGTTTTAACGCCATAAGACTTCATCACTTCTGCTAATTGGTAGAGAGACAGGCCTTCACTCTCTGAAGTCCGTCCGTCTGACACGACGATAATGTAGTGGTTTTCATCGATGATCCCAATCGCTGTCCGTGGATTTGACGCCATGGATTGTCCAACTTCTGAGTTCGTATCGACCGTAATCTCACCATTTTCAACCAAGGAAGGTCCGAAGGCAAGGAGATTGACGACCCCATCTTTGACCAATTGATCTGCAGAGATCTCATCTTCATAGATAATTTTGAAGGATCCATCCTTGTAAATGGCTAGGTCACCATTGCTTGAATCTTCCCGAACCGTATCGCGGTAGACCACTCCGTTTCGGATGACATAGCCGGTGCTATTAGCTCCGTAGTAGTCTCCATTGACGGCTAGAATAGCATTGTTCTCAGCTGCAGTGACGGAAGTCTTAGCCGTTACATTTGTCCCGTAGGTGTTTTGTGCAAAGGCTGTTTTGAGATAATCTGCCGAGCTGACTGTGATATCTGCAATGTAAACCTGGGTATTTTCAATCGTTTTTTCTGTTAGGCTCACCTGGATATTGTCATCTGAATAGCTAGTATCAGTCGTTGTAGCTGAAGCAGCTGCTTTTTTGGCTGCCTTAGTGTCCGTAGTAGTAGCTTTTACGGTTTGGATGGCATCGGATAAGACAAAGGTCTTGAGCATCGAGTAGCTAAAACTACTGGTCAAAAGAAGGCCAAAGCAGGCAGCATAGGTATAGGATTTTTTAAAGAATTTCATGGTGGGGAGCTGTCCTTTCTTTGAAGATTACTTTTTTCTGGATCACCCATGAGACCAGAAAGAGGAGGAAGCCAACGACAATTTTACTGATCAGGAGATTGAGCCCGAAAGCAGTATAGAAGAGTCGAATCAAGAGCGTATCGAGAATAAAGAGGCCGAGGGCTAGACCAAAGTAGCCACTTCCTGTTTTAGCGACGCTGTCTTTATTCTTAAAGACCAGGTGCTTGTTAGTCGAGTAGTTAAAAATGGAACTCGTCACACGAGCGATCCCGTTCGCTAGGAGAATGCGAAGACTAATGGGCACAGCCATCATCACGAAAAGGAAGAAAGCGTAGACCAGATAGTCAACGATAAAACTACTCAGAGAGGAGAGGGCAAACTTAAACATGTCCTTGTAGATCATGAGGCCATCTCGGATAGGTCGGAAGTGGGAACCTTCATTGTCATTGATGTAGACTGTTTCAATCGGAACTTCTAGAATGGGGAAGGACTTGCTTGCTGCAAGGAGAACATTCATCTCATATTCATAACGCTGTCCGTCAACCTCAAGCATGAAAGGTAACATATTTGTAGTGAAGGCCCGTAAGCCAGTCTGAGTATCGCTGACTGCCACTCCCGTTTGTTGTTTAAACAAGAAGCGAGTCAATTTATTCCCGAAAGCAGAACGTAAAGGAACTTTTCCAGAAAAGGCGCGTGCTCCTAGAATAAGTGTTCCAGGATGCTCTTGAGATTGGTTAACAACCCTGAAAATATCCCAAATTTTGTGCTGACCGTCTGCATCAGCTGTAACAATGCTTCCATAGGTGCCTCTTTCTAGGATGTAGGCATAAGCAGTCTTGAGTGCTTGCCCTTTTCCTTGGTTGTGCTCATGGGTCAGAACTGTCGCAAGACCCTCTAATTTGTCAAAAATCGCTTTCTTGTCAGCGTCACTCCCATCGTCGACCACGATGATGTGGAGATCGCTCTTAGCGTGGACCAAGCGAACCAGTTTGACAAGATTCAGATCCGGTTGATAGGCGGGGATGATAAGATAATTCATAATCGTTCCTCGTTTCTTGAGATTTGTTGAAGCTAGTATATAGACTCAAGCTTAAAGCTAACTGATATCAGTTTTCTTTAAGGAAAGAGGAGAAAGAAGGGGAGGGGTTTCTTCTATAAAATGTCATTTTTTAGGACATTTCTTTCTTTTTTCTCGAAGGGAACGTCAAAAATCATTTTTTAAATCCTAAAGATAATTCTTGCCTTTGTTCCAAAAGTCTGGTATAATAGTTTCTTGTGAGTAAACCTCACTTACCCCTTGCAAAGACTTGGGGTCATTAGTCCAAAAGGAGGAACATTATCAATGGCTAAATACGAAATTCTTTATATTATTCGTCCAAACATTGAAGAAGAAGCTAAAAACGCTTTGGTAGCACGTTTCGATTCTATCTTGACTGACAACGGTGCAACTGTTGTTGAATCAAAAGATTGGGAAAAACGTCGTCTTGCATACGAAATCCAAGATTTCCGTGAAGGACTTTACCATATCGTAAACGTTGAAGCGAACGACGCTGTAGCTCTTAACGAGTTCGACCGTCTTTCAAAAATCAACGGTGACATTCTTCGTCACATGATCGTAAAAGTTGACGCGTAAGAAATCATCAGAGGTGACTTATGATTAACAATGTTGTACTTGTCGGTCGTATGACCCGTGATGCTGAACTTCGCTACACTCCAAGCAATCAAGCAGTTGCTACTTTCAGCCTAGCTGTCAACCGCAACTTCAAGAGTCAAAATGGAGAGCGCGAAGCCGATTTCATCAACTGTGTGATCTGGCGTCAGCAAGCAGAAAACTTAGCCAACTGGGCTAAGAAAGGTGCTTTGATTGGGATTACCGGTCGCATTCAAACACGTAATTACGAAAACCAGCAAGGTCAACGTGTTTATGTCACTGAAGTCGTAGCAGACAGCTTCCAACTATTGGAAAGCCGTGCAGCACGCGAAGGGCATGCAGGTGGTGGCTATTCATCAGGCAACGGTGGTTTTGCTGGAAATGCAACCCCAAGCTTTGGTGGATCTGAACCAAGCAATGCAGCGCCAAATTTTGGTCGTGAAGAAAATCCATTTGGAGCTAATCCAATGGATATCTCAGATGACGATCTTCCATTCTAAGAATGGGTTTAACGAATTAAAACTATAAAGGAGAATTAAACATGGCTCAACAACGTCGTGGCGGATTCAAACGCCGTAAAAAAGTTGATTACATCGCAGCAAACAAAATCGAATATGTCGATTACAAAGATACTGAGCTTCTTAGCCGTTTCGTTTCAGAACGTGGGAAAATCCTTCCTCGTCGTGTAACTGGAACTTCAGCGAAGAACCAACGTAAAGTAACAACAGCTATCAAACGCGCTCGCGTAATGGCTTTGATGCCTTTCGTAAACGAAGATTAAAGAAAAGACCCGGGTGGGTCTTTTTTTCAGGTCCAGTGGACCTCTTTTTCACGAGCTTGAAAATAAAAAAGCGAGTAAGACCCTAACGGGTCTTTTTTTCACGAGCCTGGAAATGTAAGGGCGAGTTGAGGTCCAGTGGACCTCTTTTTCAGACCCTTTGGATTTTTTTTTTGCGAGCATAGAAATGTGATAGTGTGTTAGGTCCGTGTGAAGCTCTTTGATTTCCCAAGCTCTGATTATGCTATAATGAGGGGAGAAAGGTATCAAGGAGGGAACTATGAAGGAAGGTGTAATCATCAGGAGGATGATAGAGGCAGATATTGAGCACATCTCTCAAGCCTTTATCCACCAAGGGTGGCCGGGTAGAGAGGATATCTTGACTAGCTATTTTCAGGAGCAGGAGAATAGAGAGAGGGACGTATTAGTAGCTGAGTCGGATGGATTTGTGGCAGGCTATATCACTATATTGCCTGTTGCCAAGCACGGCCCTTTTGTGGGAGTCTATCCTGAACTATCTGATTTTAATGTTTTTGAACCATTTAGAAATCGAGGGATTGGGAATCAACTCTTAGAGGAGGCAGAAAAAAGAGTCCGGCTACTATCAGAGATTGTTACTTTAGGGGTTGGTTTACACTCGGGCTATGGCCCAGCTCAAAGACTGTATGTCAAACGGGGCTATACCCCTGATGGATCTGGAGTTTGGTTTAGGGATCAGCCCTTGGCCCCTTACAGTTCTTGTGAAAACAATGATGACTTAGTCCTCTATTTTTCAAAAAGATTGAACAAGAACATGCAGTAAAACAAAAACGGATGAAAACTTCATCCGTTTCTTTTTAGCGACGAGTTGCGGGTGCTGTGCTCGAACTTTTAATATTAAAGCGTTTCTTGAGATAGAAGCGAAGGACAAGCGCTAGAGCTCCTAAAACAATGGCAAAAACATCTGGAATAGTTGGGTTGAGGACTTGTGGGAGTAAGGAAGTAAAGGACAAGACAATGACCCAAAGGAACATGACTCCGACAAGAATCGGCATAGATTTCCAAAGAGAGGGACGCTCACTGCGATCTTTTGTGCCATCCATATACTGATAGAAGAAGTAGTACATGAGATACAAGAGCAGGGCCCCTGTCAAACTTCCAAGAATCAAGGTGATCAAACCATAGCCAGTACGATGCGGTGCGACCAAGTTCATAAAGGCGCTAATCGCAGCAAAGACACCAAAGATAAAGAGGAAGGAATCCAAAATCATAAGAGAGGGAGCATCGTTTAATTTCGGATGCTCTTTTTCATAGCGTTCTTTCTCGCTGAAAGAGTTCGCCCATACAGTTGGGGCTCCAAAAAGGGTCCGTGCCGGAATTCCTTTTCCTTGGTTTTCATGGATAGCTGGAAGAATTTCTTGGATGAGGCTTTCTGCTTCTTCCTCTGTCTTTCCGTTTTCAAGCAATTGGTGTTTGGCGATCCGGATAAATTCTTGATTTTTCTTACTAAGTTGATGAAGGTCGGTGTGAGACATAGTTACTCCTTTGATGTACAAGTTTGGTTAGAACCATTTTTTATGGATGAGGTAGACGACAAGAGACCCAGTGAGGGCAAAGGCGATGAAAATGATCAGCCAGAAGGCATGGGGTTCGCCATTGAGCGGAAGCTCATTGTCCTTGAAGTTCATACCATAGGCCGAAAAGATCATGGTCGGAATGGACATGACAATGGTAACGAGGGCCAGGGTCTTCATGATGTTGTTCTGGTTGTTGGAGATGATCGATGCGAAGGTATCGGTCATGGAGTGGAGGATATTTCCATAAATATCTGCCATCTCGATGGCCTGCTGGGTTTCGATCAAGGTATCTTCCAACAGATCCTCGTCTTCTAGGTATTTCTTGATGTTACTAGTAGCACTGGTCAATTTCTTGATCACGCGCTCATTGGTTTTTAGAGAGGCCTTAAAGTAGACGATGGTTTTCTCCAGCTCCATCAACTCAATCAGCTCTTCATTACGCGTTGATTTGTGCAATTGACTTTCAATCTGCTCGCTTTTGCGATCCAAGGTACGAAGCGCAGACAAGTAGAGTTCAGCGTTGCGATAGAGGATCTGAAAGATAAAGCGCGACCGCATAAAGGTATAGAAATTCCGCAAGCGTCGGTTGATAAAGATATCGAGAAGTGGCAATTTCTCCAAGCAAGTCGTGATAATAGCCTCTTCTGTTAGGATGATTCCCAAAGGGATGGTGACATAGTAGGTCTGATTGTTCCGCTCTTCCTTGATGGGAACGTCTACGATAATCAAGGTGTATTCGTCTTCGATGGTCATACGGGACATTTCTTCCGCATCGAGTGGTGCCCGTAAGTCTGCAATATCGATATTAAAAGCAGAGGCGATTTCCATCGATTCACTTTGAGAAGGGTTAACAAGGTTGATCCAGCTACCGGGTTCCAGCGTCTCTATTTCCTTAAATTCAGTCGTTGTCGATAAAAAGACCTGTTTCATGGTGCCTCCCCTTGTTTTTTTACACCTTAACATTATATCAGAAAAAGGACAGTTTTGGATAAAAGAATACTAAAAAATTTGTTATAATGGAGGTTAACAAAAAGGTGATTAGAGTAAGAATATGCAAGATAAAATTGTCATTCATGGGGCACGCGCCCATAATTTAAAAAATATAGACGTGGAAATTCCACGGGACAAATTAGTCGTGGTGACGGGTTTGTCTGGTTCTGGAAAGTCCAGTCTGGCCTTTGATACTCTCTATGCAGAAGGTCAGCGCCGCTATGTGGAGAGCTTATCGGCCTATGCTCGGCAATTCTTGGGAAATATGGAAAAACCAGATGTCGACTCTATTGACGGCTTGAGTCCAGCCATTTCCATCGACCAAAAAACGACCAGTAAAAACCCACGTTCTACAGTGGGGACGGCAACAGAGATCAATGACTACCTGCGCCTGCTCTATGCGCGTGTAGGGACGCCTTATTGTATCAATGGACATGGGGCTATTACCGCTTCTTCGGTTGAGCAAATTGTCGATCAAGTCTTGGAATTACCAGAGCGCCAACGCCTGCAAATTCTAGCTCCCATTATCCGCAAGAAAAAAGGCCAGCACAAGAATATCATTGAAAAAGTCCAAAAAGACGGCTATGTTCGGGTTCGAGTTGACGGTGAGATCTATGATGTGACAGAGGTTCCAGAACTGTCTAAAAGCAAACAGCACACGATTGAAGTGGTGGTGGACCGAATCGTGATCAAAGAGGGCATCCGCTCGCGTCTCTTTGATTCGATTGAGGCAGCCCTTCGGATAGCGGACGGTTATGTGGTGATTGATACCATGGATGGAAAGGAACTGCTCTTTTCGGAGCATTATGCTTGTCCAGTCTGTGGCTTTACCGTTCCTGAATTAGAGCCCCGTCTCTTTTCTTTCAATGCGCCTTTTGGATCTTGTCCAGACTGTGATGGGCTGGGTATTAAGCTAGAGGTGGACTTGGATTTGGTGGTGCCAGATGATCGCTTAAGCCTTCGCGAAGGAGCTCTTGCTCCTTGGAATCCGATCTCTTCTAACTACTATCCTCAGATGTTGGAGCAGGCCATGATCCATTTTGGTATTGATATGGATCAGCCTTTCTCAGATCTCTCTCAAGAAGAAAAGGACTTGGTTCTCTATGGTTCAAATGGCAAGGAATTCCACTTTCACTATGAAAATGAGTTTGGTGGGGTTCGGGATATCGAGATTCCTTTTGAAGGGGTCGTAAACAACATTCACCGTCGTTTCCGTGAGACCAATAGTGATTTCACCCGCAACCAAATGCGCTCTTATATGAACGAATTGACCTGTGCGACCTGCCATGGCTACCGTCTCAATGACCAAGCTCTCTCTGTTCGTGTTGGTGGGGAGACAGGGATGCATATCGGGGAGGTGTCAGATCTATCGATTGCGGACCACTTAAAAGCTGTGGATCAGTTGGTCTTAACAGACAATGAAGCCACGATTGCAAGACCGATTCTAAAAGAGATCAAAGATCGCTTGACCTTCTTAAACAATGTAGGCCTTAATTACTTGACCTTGTCACGCTCAGCTGGGACCTTGTCAGGTGGAGAAAGCCAGCGCATTCGCTTAGCAACCCAGATTGGCTCCAATCTTTCGGGTGTCCTTTATATCTTGGATGAGCCGTCAATCGGCCTCCATCAAAGGGACAATGACCGCCTGATTGCCAGTCTCAAAAAGATGCGTGATTTAGGCAATACCTTGATCGTCGTCGAACACGACGAAGATACCATGAGAGAAGCAGACTACCTGATCGACGTCGGCCCAGGTGCCGGTGTCTTTGGTGGAGAGATCGTTGCTGCGGGAACTCCAAAGCAGGTGGCTCGTAATAGTAAATCCATTACCGGCCAATATTTGTCCGGCAAGCGCAAGATTCCGGTTCCAACAGAGCGCCGTTCAGGAAATGGTCGTTCTATTGAAATTACAGGGGCCAGTGAGAACAACTTACAAGATATCACAGCACGTTTTCCTCTGGGCAAATTTATTGCGGTCACTGGAGTTTCTGGCTCTGGGAAATCGACCTTGATCAATGGCATCTTGAAAAAAGCCATCGCTCAAAAGCTCAACCGCAATTCGGAAAAACCAGGGAAATACAAGACCATTCAGGGGATTGAGCATATCGATCGCTTGATCGACATTGACCAAAGCCCGATTGGCCGGACTCCTCGTTCCAATCCAGCGACCTATACAGGCGTCTTCGATGACATTCGCGATCTCTTTGCTCAGACCAATGAAGCCAAAATTCGGGGCTATAAAAAAGGCCGCTTTAGTTTCAATGTCAAGGGCGGGCGTTGTGAAGCCTGCTCAGGAGATGGGATCATCAAGATTGAAATGCACTTCTTGCCGGATGTCTTTGTTCCTTGTGAGGTCTGCCATGGACGTCGTTACAATAGTGAGACCCTCGAAGTCCACTACAAGGAAAAAAATATCGCAGAAGTGCTAGATATGACGGTCAATAAGGCAGTCGAATTCTTCAAGCACATTCCAAAAATTGAACGCAAACTCAAGACCATCCAAGATGTGGGCTTGGGCTATGTAACACTGGGGCAACCAGCGACCACCCTTTCAGGTGGGGAAGCGCAGCGAATGAAGTTGGCTTCTGAATTGCACAAGCGCTCTACAGGAAAATCCTTCTATATCTTGGATGAACCAACGACCGGACTCCATACCGAAGACATTTCTCGCTTGATCAAAGTCTTAGAGCGTTTTGTGGATGATGGCAATACAGTACTTGTGATTGAGCACAATTTAGATGTTATTAAGACAGCAGACCATATCATCGATTTAGGACCAGAAGGTGGTGTCGGTGGTGGAACCATTATTGCGACCGGAACACCAGAAGAAGTAGCAGCAAATCCTGCTAGCTACACAGGACAATATTTGAAAGGAAAATTACAATGAATCAACGGATCAGCAACTTAAGAAACAAAATGAAAGCCCAAAACCTCAAAGCGGTATTGATTAACAATTTGAAAAATGTTTATTATTTGACCAATTTCTGGGGTTCAAACGGGACCGCTTTGGTGACAGAAGAACGCGTGGTCCTCTTTACAGATTCGCGCTACACCATCCATGCCCATGCGACTTGTTTCCCCTTTGTAGAGATTGTGGAAACACGCGATGAGTTGACTGCAGCTGCAGAGATCGTTAAGGATCTTGGAATCAAAGAACTTGGTTTTGAGGACGAAGTGACGGTGGCCTACCATGCCCGCATGGCTTCTGTTTTCAGTGGCATCAGCCTTCAATCCCTAGCGAATTTTGTAATGGAATTGCGCTTGATTAAGGATAAAACGGAGATTGCAGCCATTAAAAAAGCTTGTAGCATTTCTGATCAAGCCTTCCATGATATTTTAGACTATATCAAGGTAGGGAAAACGACTGAGTTGGAAGCAGCGACTTTCCTCGACTTTAGAATGCGGGAGTTGGGAGCTTCTGGTGTATCTTTTGATATTATCTCAGCAGCTGGTGAACGCTCTGCCATGCCTCATGCGACTCCAAGTGATCGGGTGATTTCAGCAGGAGATGCCTTGACCCTTGATTTTGGTTGCTTGTATGATCACTATGTCAGCGATATGACACGGACTATCTATGCAGGACATGTCAGCGACAAGGAAAGAGAGATTTACGAAACCGTTTTGAAAGCCAATCAAGCCTTGATTGATGCTGCTAAAGATGGACTTGGCTTCCGTGATTTTGATAAAATCCCACGTGATGTGATCGAGGCAGCCGGCTATGGTCAATACTTTACTCATGGAATCGGTCATGGAATTGGGCTAGATATCCACGAAGAGCCATACTTCAGCCAAACGTCTAAAGAAGCGATTCAAGCAGGGATGGTCTTAACAGATGAGCCAGGTATTTATATTGAAGGTCTCTCTGGTGTGCGGATCGAAGATGACCTCTTGATCACAGAAACAGGCTGTGAAGTCTTGACCCTTGCTCCTAAAGAATTGATTGTCCTATAAAATAGACAGTATTTTCTTAACCCCTGTGTAACAAACAAAGATAAGAAAAGAGGCCTATGAAAAAACGAAGTGTAATAGTTGGAATTCTTCTAGTAGTCCTGCTATTTGTATTTGCTCCTTCTGCCCATGCTGGTGTTGGTAATACAGATAGTGGTGGCAGTAGCTTGATTGATTCAGGTGGTGGTAGCAGTTGGTCCGATAGTGGCAGTAGCTGGTCGGGTGGCGGAAGCAGTTGGTCTGATGGAGGAAGTAGCTGGTCTGGTGGATCCAGTAGCTACAGTTCTGGTTCTGGAACAGACTCTGGTGGTGTAGTAGCAATTTTTGCTATCGTTGGATTGATTGGATTTATCTATAATATTGCAAAAGAAGCTAATGATAGTGATGAATCATTTTCTTCAAATAGTGGTCCAAAACGGACAACCGAAGAACGGGCTGGTCGACCAATTGAGAACAACTATGAAGCGATTCGCCGTATCCGTAAACTGGATCCAATGTTTGATGAAGACCGCTTCTTGTCGCAAGTCAAGCTGGTTTATCTTCAATTGCAGTCTGCCTGGACAGAAAAAGATTGGAATTCTGTGCGGAACTTAGAAAGTACGAGTCTTTATGAGCAGCACTTGACGCAGTTGCAAGAGCATATTCGTGCCAAAACAACCAATGTTCTAGAGCGCGTGCGTGTGGAAGATTCGAAGATCAAAGACTTTATCGAAAATCCAGAAGGCAATGACCGCATCGAAGTCATTCTGTCATCGATGATGAGAGATTACATCCGAAATGACGAAACAGGCCGTGTGATCGAAGGGGATCCAACCAAAGATCTCTTTACCGTTTACCGCATGGTCTTCCTCCGTGAACATGGAGCGCAGACAGAGATCATTAAGAATTCCGAAGTCGTTAGTGATCACTGTCCGAACTGTGGTGCGCCATTGACGATCGATTCAATCGACAAGTGTGAATATTGCCAAGCATCCTTGAAGCACAATCCAAAAGATTGGGTCTTAGATGTCTACGAAGTTGTGGATGAAATTGAATTCTACAGATAGGAGAATGTATGGGATTTATTAAAGCAGCCCTTTCAGCGGGCATTTCAAGTTTTCAAGATAGTAAATTTAAGGAAGCCATTACCTTGCCAGAAGCTGTTCCAGCAACAGCTTTGGCCATTAAGGGACAGCTCTTAACCAAAGATCCAGATGGGCGCTCTCGTCAGAGCAACCAAAATACAGGCCTATTGACAGATGGCTCTGTTGTCATTGTTCCCCAAGGCTATGTTGCTCTCTTGGTCAATAATGGAACTTTTCTAGGAGACCTTCTAGAAGCAGGGAGCCACGAATGGCAAGCCGGTGAAAATGCCTGGTTGTTTGAAAAGGGGGGTGTGAAAGGAACGTGGGATCAGTTCAAGAATCGTTTCTCATTTGGAGGCCAAGTGGTCACCCAACAAGAAATTATTTTTGTGCGGATGCAACCTTTTACAGGAAATAAATTTGGCACCCAAAATCCAGTTGAGTACTTTAGCGACCGTTACCAACAACTTCTTAGCATTCGTTTTTATGGTCTTTATGATGTTAAAGTAGCAGATCCTGTACTCTTTTACATCAGTACAGTCAGTCGTCAAATCACTGCAGATAAGCCGTTTACCTTGGAAGATGTGGCTCAGGGAACCTTGCGCCAAAATCTGGCTCCAAAAATTGCAGTGGCTATTTCAAAATATACGGCTGAAAATAAGGCAGACATCTACAATATCAATGCGGACCAAGATGTCTTCAATGAAGTTGCAAAACGCGAAGTCAACAAAACTTGGACAGAATTATATGGTATCGAATTAACCAATGTCCTCATCGAAGATTTGAGCTACGATGCAGACAGTATGGCCAAGGTCAATAAACTGGACAGTGAATTGGCAGCGATGAAGTACAATACCATTGAAATCGAAGAACGTCGTGCTCGCAATGAAGCCTTGGTCGCAGCTGCTAAAAATGAAGGTGGTAATGGCATGAACATGATCATGGGGATGAACTTGGGTCAAGCCCTTGGCAATGACCTTCAAAAACAAGCCTCTCCAGCTCAAGACAAGCCTCATACCTTCTACATTGAAGTAGATGGAAAGTATGTCCATGTCACCAAAGATGCGGATGGCAATATTGTGCCTGTGGATCAATAAGGAATTGTGAAGATGGAGTTGGAGATGTAGAGATTCGAAGGACTCGTTTCTGCAATCTCTCTCCGCCTTCTAGCCTTCCTAAAAAGGGAAAATTGCTGTTTGAGAAAAATCAAATAGTGTGTTACAATAAAGAGTAATCTATTTTTAAAAAAGAGGTAATAAAACATGATTGAAGCAAGTAAATTGAAAGCTGGTATGACTTTTGAAACAGCTGACGGAAAATTGATCCGCGTTTTGGAAGCTAGCCACCACAAACCAGGTAAAGGAAACACTATCATGCGTATGAAATTGCGTGATGTCCGTACTGGTTCAACATTTGATACAAGCTACCGTCCAGAAGAAAAATTTGAACAAGCGATTATCGAAACTGTCCCAGCTCAATACTTGTACAAAATGGATGATACAGCCTACTTCATGAACACGGAAACATATGACCAATATGAAATTCCAGTTGTGAATGTAGAACAAGAATTGCTTTACATCCTTGAAAATTCAGAAGTAAAAATTCAATTCTACGGAAGCGAAGTGATCGGTGTAACAGTTCCTACAACTGTTGAATTAACTGTTGCAGAAACTCAACCATCTATCAAAGGTGCTACAGTGACTGGTTCTGGTAAACCTGCTACAATGGAAACTGGTTTGGTCGTAAACGTTCCTGACTTCATCGAAGCTGGACAAAAATTGGTCATTAACACTACTGAAGGAACTTACGTTTCTCGTGCATAAGAGACATCTCAGGGTGTCAAATAGAAAGGAACTTCTATGGCAACTGAACAATTTGGTGACATCGTTATTGCACCACGTGTATTAGAAAAAATTATTGCGATTGCGACAGCAAAAGTAGAGGGTGTCTATTCGCTTGAAAACAAGAGTGTTTCAGATAGCTTATCCAAACGCTCCCTTGGACGTGGCGTCTACCTTCATACAGAAGAAGATGGTCAAGTTTCAGTAGACATCTATCTCTATTTAGAATATGGAGTGGCTGTACCATCTGTCGCTGTAGCCATTCAAAAAGCGGTTAAGTCTGCAGTTTATGATATGGCAGATGTAACCTTGGATGCTGTCAACATTCACGTTGTTGGTATCGCAACGGAAAAATCTCCAAAACCAGACTTGAAAGACTTGTTTAATGAGGACTTCCTCAATGACTGATGAAATTTTATTAGAATCACGTCGAGATTTGCGTGAGCGTGCCTTCCAAGCCTTGATGGCCTTGGAATACGATGGAGACATTGTTGAAGCTTGTCGCTTTGCTTATCTACATGACAAGGACCTAGCAGAAGACAAAGAAGTCGATCTTCCTGCCTTTCTCATGAATCTCGTGACGGGTGTCTATCAGTCAAAAGATCAACTAGACCAACAAATCGGTCAACATTTGAAAACCGGCTGGACTGTTGAGCGCTTGACCTTGGTAGAGAAAAATATCCTTCGTCTGGGAATTTATGAAATGACAGAGTTTGATACACCACAGATCGTCGCAGTCAATGAAGCGGTGGAATTGGCCAAGGCCTTTTCAGATGAAACCTCTTCACGATTTGTCAACGGTGTCCTCAGTCAATTTGTGACAGAAGAATAATTAAAAAAGAGCCGATGGCTCTTTTTTTGGTAAAAAATATCCCCACAGTTTCTACTGAGGGGATATTGCTTTTAGACACTTTTTCCAGAGTGGAGACTAACGGGCAAGAAATAACCGGTAGTCGCTACTTTTTTTCCTTCGATCTTTTGGAGTAAAAGATCCACCATGAGGATAGCAATGTCTTCGAGGGGTTGTTGGATGGTTGTCAGTTCAGGTGTATAGGTCTCGATGAACTGGGTTCCATCATAACCAATCACTTTCAAATCCTGGGGAATCTGAATATCTAATTCTCTAGCGACTTTCATGATCAAGATCGCCGTCAAATCATCGGAGGCAAAAATAGCGTCTGGTTTGTGGTGGGTTAAAATCTGTTTGATTTCCATTTCTTTGCGAATAGGGGAGAAATCACTGGAAACATTGATGATCATGGACTCAGGTAGAACTGATGCAAATCCCGCATGACGCAAGCCAGTTGGGGAGTTGGAGTTGTCATTACCTGTGATCATGATAATATTTCGGGCTCCGGTTTTTACTAAAGTTTCTGCTGCTAGCACTCCACCAGCATAGTTGTCTGAAGAAACAACCGGAATTTCTGGGGAGAGGTTGCGGTCAAAAGCAATGATAGGAGCAGTTACCCGGTTGTAATCTTCAATGCCCAAATTATGACTTCCTGAAATGATGCCATCTACCTGGTTAGCCTCCAACATCTCAATATATTCGCGCTCTTTCTCGGAGTCGTGCTCACTATTGCAGATGATGGTTTTATAGCCATGTTTGAAGAGTTGGTGTTCTAGTTTGTCGATTAATTCAGCATAGAAAACATTGCTGATGTTGGGAAAGATCAAGCCGACTAACTTGGCTGATTTTCCTTGGAGGCTTCGAGCAACATTGTTAGGTTTATAGCCTAATTCTCGCATGGCTTCTTGGACTTTTTGAATCGTTTTCTCAGACAGGTATCCTTTTTTATTGATAACCCGTGAGACAGTAGTAGGGCTGACACCGGCGAGTTTGGCGACATCAGTTAGCTTTGCGACCATAATCAAGTTCGTAGTAAGTTCCAGTAGGGGTTCCAGACTTGATCAAGATTCCATTTTGATCTGCATGTGGGTAGACCCGACCAGAAAATACTTTTTCTCCTTTATTGATAAAGATTTCAAATATCGAATTGTCAATGAAAATATTAGCGGTTGTGGCTTGGTTAGCGATTGGGCAGCTACGGCTCGTACCGAATTCTTGGGCATATTGCTCACCTGCCTGGCTACGATCCACTGTGACCAATCCTTTAGCCAGATCAAATGTGAGAGCTAAGCCCTTTCCTTCTGCATCGGCAAAGAGGACGATTTCGTTCTGGCTATCTTTTTCAAACTGCAATTCCAATTCATAGCAGTTCTTGGTTTGAGCCTTGTTGGCAAATGCCTCACTCTCAGCGCGCAAGTTCTTGATGGCTTCAACTGGGTATTGGTAGAGCTTGCCATCTTTGATGGTTAATTCTTTGACCAGTGAGAGAGATCCTTGGTAGTCATAGGAATCCGTTGGATAAGAAACGTCTGGAAGACCTAGCCAGCTAACAGCATAGGCGCGTCCATCGGGTGCATTAAATCCTTGAGTCGCATAGGCTTCAAAACCATAGTCGAGATTATGCAATTCGGATACATCGACCATTTCGGCCTTTTCTGGGTCAAAGCTTGCCCCGATCTTGTACATATTTGGATAGATATTGTCATAATCGAGAACGGCTTTATCTAAGCCTTGAGGGCAGTATAGGAGAACGGGTTGGTCTCCTACAAAGACTAGGTTGGGACATTCCATCATATAAGCTGTCCGATCGTTTGCAAAATCCAAGTCACCGACTGTAACCCAGTTGGAATAGTCATTATCTACAGCCTTATAGAGACGGATGAATCCTTTCTTCTCAAGGTCTTGACCACCAACGATAGCGTAGAATTGACCTTTGAAATTAAAAATCTGTGGGTCACGAAAGTGATCCGTAGAGTCAGCAGGTTGATCAATCAAGATTTTGTCAATTTTTTCAATCTTGCCGTCTTTATCCATCAAAGCACCGACTTGGTAAGGATGACGAACCCATTCTGCATCACGAACATTTCCGGTGTAGAATAAGAATAGTTTGTCACCAAACTGCATGGCTGATCCGGAATAAGCTCCATGGCTATCCAGATCTGTGTCTGGAAGAAGCGTTACACCAGTTTCTTTGAAATGAACCAAGTCTTCACTTTCTGTTTGTACCCATGATTTTAACCCATGGGCTGCACCAAATGGGAAATTTTGGTAAAACAAGATCCATTTTCCATCAAAGTAGGAAAAACCGTTAGGATCATTTAAGAGACCAGCTTTTGGCTCAACATGATAGTGTGTATGCCAAGGAGATTTGGCCATATGATCTTGGATGGCTTGCTTTTCCTCTTTTGTCCAGTCTTCGTAACGTCTGTAACGACGTTCAGTTGTCCATTCCATTTTATTCCTCCGAATTTTTTCTTACTTCCATAGTACCGATTTCCTATTAAAAATGCAAGCGATAAATGAAAAAAATGGCAAAAAATGTCAAACGATTGACAGCTATTTTGCAGCCTGAAGAAAAGAGGAGAAGTTGAAAATTTATGAAAATATGAAAGAAAATGAAAATAAAAGTCTGATTTAAAGCGCTAAAAAGCGTAGTACAGGCCTGTTTTAAAATGAAAATAGTTTCATACTGTCAAAAGGTGTCAAAAAGTCCAAAAAAGTTTCAAAAAAATCCTGCAAAACGCTTGACATATTTTCAATACGTGGTACAATTAAAAACGTAGAAACGATTTAACCGTTTACATTACAAAAAATAAGGAGATTTTTGCAAAATGTCAAATACAGAAATTGCAAAGCAGGTCATCGATGCAATCGGTGGGGTTGAGAACGTTAGCAGTGTTGCTCACTGTGCGACTCGTCTTCGCGTGATGGTAAAAGATGAATCAAAAATCAACAAAGATGTTGTTGAGAACATTGAAAAAGTACAAGGTGCTTTCTTTAACTCAGGTCAATACCAAATCATCTTTGGTACTGGTACTGTAAACAAGATCTATGATGAAGTAGTAGCTCTTGGCTTACCAACATCATCAAAAGATGAAATGAAAGCAGAAGCCGCTAAACAAGGAAACTGGTTCCAACGCGCGATCCGTACCTTTGGAGACGTTTTTGTTCCAATTCTACCAGCAATTGTTGCGACTGGATTGTTTATGGGGATTCGTGGTGCCATTGCTCAAGACCAGGTTTTGGCTTTGTTTGGCACAACAGCAGATGCATTTAAATCTACTGATTTTTATACCTATTCAACAATTTTAACTGATACCGCGTTTGCCTTCTTCCCAGCCTTGATTTCATGGTCTGCATTCCGAGTATTCGGAGGAAATCCTGTTCTTGGGATTGTAATTGGTTTGATGATGGTTAGTCCGACACTTCCAAATGCGTGGGTTGTAGCGGAAGATCCTTCTAAAGCAGCAACATACTTTGGTATCTTCCATCATGTGGTTGGATTCCAGAACTCAGTTCTTCCCGCTTTCTTCGTTGGTCTAATTGGTGCGAAACTTGAAAAGTGGCTCCATAAGAAAATTCCAGATGTCTTAGATTTGTTATTGGTTCCATTATTCACATTGACAATCATGTCATTCCTCGCTTTGTTTATTATTGGTCCATTCTTCCACAGTATCGAAGAATATGTACTAAATGTAACTAAGTTTATTTTGAATTTACCATTTGGTCTTGCAGGTCTTCTTATTGGTGGCGTTCATCAGTTGATTGTCGTTACCGGCGTCCATCATATCTTTAATCTTCTTGAATCACAATTAATTACTGCAGATAAAAAAGATCCATTTAATGCAATTATTACAGCGGCTATGACTGCACAAGCTGGAGCTACTTTAGCAGTGGCAGTGAAATCTAAATCTCAAAAAGTGAAAGCTCTAGCATTTCCTGCAACTATCTCTGCCTTGTTAGGTATTACTGAGCCTGCAATCTTTGGTGTAAACTTGCGTTATGTGAAACCATTCGTTATTGCTTTGGGAGCAGGTGCAGTAGGTGGTTGGATTGCATCTATGTTAAATCTTGCTGGTACAGGATTTGGTATTACAATTATTCCAGGAACGCTTCTCTATCTAAACGGTCAATTATTGAAATATGTATTTATGGTTGTATTTACAACTGCCCTAAGTTTCGGTTTGACTTATATGTTTGGTTATGAAGATGAAGCTTCATCAGTTCCTGCAGAGGACAAAGAAGCAGAAGCTATTATTGAAGAAGAAACAACTGGAGCTCTTCCAGCATCTCTTCAAGACGAAACCATTATCTCTCCGATCGTTGGTCAAGCTGTTGCTTTGTCTGATGTGAATGATCCTGTCTTCTCAAGTGGAGCGATGGGACAAGGAATTGCCATCAAACCAACTGAAGGCGTTGTCTATGCACCAGCTGATGCTGAAGTAACCATTGCTTTTGCAACTGGTCACGCTTACGGTTTGAAGACCGCTAATGGTGCTGAAATCTTGATCCACGTTGGGATTGATACCGTATCAATGAACGGTGAAGGATTTGATCAAAAAGTAGCTCAAGGTGATAAAGTGAAAGCTGGTGATGTCCTTGGTACATTTGATGCAGCGAAAATTGCCGCAGCTGGTCTTGAAGACACAACTATGGTGATCGTCACTAACACAGCTGACTATGCTTCTGTCACACCTGTTGCAACTGGATCTGTTGCGAAGGGTGATGCGATCATCGAAGTCAAAGCTTAATCGAAACAATAAGTTTTCAAGGACTGGTCTATCATCTCCAGTCCTTGAATTTTATTTCTCAAAAAAAGTGTGTTTTTTCTTTAGAGAAGAGAAAAAGATTGACTACAAAATATGCTATAATAAATACAGGATATTTTTCATAATAAAAAAGGAGCCAACATGACAAAATTATATGGAAGTTTGGAAGCTGGCGGTACAAAATTTGTTTGTGCGGTTGGTGATGAAAACTATAATGTTGTGGAAAAAGTACAATTTCCAACAACCAAGCCAATTGAGACGATTGATAAGTGTATTGAATTTTTCTCAAAATTTGAGGATCTAGTTGGGCTTGCGATTGGTTCATTTGGACCAATTGATATCGATCCAAATTCAAACACTTATGGTTTCATCACAACGACTCCAAAACCAAATTGGGCCAATGTAGATATCGTTGGGGCCTTCCGTCGTGCCTTGAATGTACCTATCTATTTCACAACAGATGTGAATAGTTCTGCCTATGGAGAAGTGGTCGCACGCAACAATGCGGGTGGTCATATCGAAAACTTGGTTTACTATACAATCGGAACAGGAATCGGAGCTGGTGTCATCCAACGTGGTGAGTTTATCGGGGGAGCTGGGCACCCAGAAATGGGACACTACTATGTGGCCCAACACCCAATGGATGTGGAAAAAGAATTCAAGGGTGTTTGTCCTTTCCACAATGGCTGTTTGGAAGGTTTTGCGGCTGGTCCTAGTCTCGAAGCTCGTACGGGTATTCGTGGGGAAAACATTGAACTCAACAGCAATGTATGGGATATTCAAGCCTACTACATCGCACAAGCAGCAGTGAATGCGACAGTTACCTTCCGCCCAGACGTCATTGTCTTTGGAGGAGGAGTCATGGCTCAACAACATATGTTAGATCGTGTTCGCACGAAATTTACTGCCCTCTTGAACGGTTACCTCCCTGTACCTGATGTGAGAGATTATATTGTGACACCTGCAGTTGCCGGCAATGGTTCAGCGACCTTGGGGAACTTTGTCCTTGCAAAAGAAGTGAGCGAAAAGCTTAAAAAATAAGCAGCAATTGTCTCTTAGAGGTTAGAAACAAGAGCGAGGAGGCTGGGACAAAAGTCCTAGCCTCTCAATTATTTTTGGATTGTCGAGCAAG